>NZ_LYRQ01000016.1:0-71924 GCF_001661605.1 Pseudoalteromonas sp. MQS005
TTTTGTGCCCTTTCAGGTACTAAAAATTAGTACTTTCGTAGGGTTTTTTGTTCCTTTTGATTTTATTTGTGTATATAATGTTCACAAGAATTCGATGAATTAACTTTCATTAAACAAATGACTTTAACTTTGTGCCATTAATGCACTTTTTCATTTTGAGGGAAAAAATGACTAACTCACTATTAAAATATAAAAAATTGAGTGCAGTGATCGCACTTACGTTAGCCAGTTCTACAACACTAGCCGCAGATTTAGGCGTCGCCAACAATTTTTCAGCATTTGTTTTTGAAGATTTTAAATCGAACTTTGGCCGTGCAGATGGCGCAATTGCCGCCGGTGAAATAGACCTTAAAGGTTACAGTGTAGGCTACACTCGCCCTTCAAACCCAGGTGAGCACTATTTAATTAGCGAGTCTACTATCGACTTTAAATATGGCCGCCAATATGTAGGTAGTATGGTTGCTAGCGGCGCTACAGATGTTAACTGGTCTGTACGTTGGGGTATGGAGCGAGGCTCTGAAATTTTATCTAATCAAGACGAATCGGCCATGCCATTTAGTTTTGATGAGCAAGAACAATATTACAAAGATTTAAGCACGGACTTAAGTCAGCTTGATCTTACAGGTTCTGTATCAAGCAAATGGGGTGGCCTTTACTTAGAAGGTGATGGCAGTTCTGATACTCAAGTATTTAATTTAGATGCTCGCCAATTTGCAAAAGCGCATACCTTTAAAGTATGGGGCATTCCTGCTGATGCCACTGTAATTTTTAATATTACAGGTGACGACAACGTAAATGTTAAAGGTAAAAGCTTTGCATGGTTGCGTGCCCATGCAACTAAAACGGTATTCAATTTTACTAATGCCCAAAAGCTAGACATTAAGGGCAACCGCTGGGAAGGCGTTGTATTAGCACCATATGCTGATATTAGAGGTGTATATGGTACAGCTAAAATGCCTATTATCGGGCAAAGCTTTTACGGTTCAATGGCGCTATTAGGTGGTGAATTTGATGGTAACTTACCTGGTACAGTAGCACCTGTTTGTAACGAAATTAATATCGTTGATAAATGGAATTGGACTGCCAGTGAATATGAACCAACTTATATTGATGTAATTTCTACGCCATTGGCAGCTCAATTAAATGATGATAATGGTGATGGTATAATTGATGATCAAGATGTTGTAGACGTTTTGGTTGTCACTTTTGATTCAAGCCAGTTTAGAAAGCCAGGCATAATAAGGGCATTGAGTGGAATCGATGGCTCTGAATTATGGTTAACTAACAACCAAGATGGTTCTATTAGTTATAACCATATTAATTCACACGCTTACTATTCTGTAGCTATGGCTGATTTAGATAATGATGGATTAATTGATATTTTTGCCTATGACTCTGTAAATAAAACATTAAATATTTATAGTAATGAAGGTTTACTCAAAAAATCAATACCTCAACAAGTTGGGGGTGTTTTATACGGTAATCCAACTATTACAGACTTAAATGCTGATGGATATCCTGAAATTGTTTTTGGTAACATAATTTTAGACATTCAAAATGAATCTGTTAGAGAATTACAGAAGCCAAGCAATTACTCTTCTCTTCGTATTGTTGAGTCTACTGTAGTTGATGTTGACTTAGATGGTGTACAAGAAGTTCTAGCTAATGGTATTTTGTATAATCAATATGGAGAAGTTATTTGGTCAAAAGGCACAGATAATGGTGAGACATTTGCATTACCAGTTAATTTTGACAATGATGCTTATCCTGAAATAGTTCAGACAGACCTAGACGGTACCATAAGCTTATACGATCATGAAGGTAATCAATTATGGAGCATAAAAGCAGCATCAGCTGGAGCTGGTGTAAGCTCAATGGCTGACATTAATGGTGATGGCATTCCTGAAATAATTAACGCTGGTTCGACTGAACTTAGAGTTATTAACTCTAATGGTACTATTTTATCAACAACACCTATTAATGATATTTCTAGTATGCGAGTGGGTACAGTGGCTTATGATTTTAATAATGACGGAAAATCTGAAGTTATTTACCAAGATGAAGAAAAGTTAGAGGTTTTTGATTTTAATTTAAACCAAGTTATTTACTCTACTGTTCAGTCATCAGGTACTTTATGGGAATACCCAATTGTAGTTGATTTAGATGGTGATGGTTCTGGTGAAATTATTTCTGTATCTAATAGACTTCTATTAGGAGATAAACAGCCGACTAATGGTGTGCATGTTAAAACTTCAGGTAGTTGTAAATGGGCTCCTGCAACACGCATATGGAATCAGCATTCTTACTCAGGTGCTAATATAAACCAAAACGGGTCACTTCCATTACAACAAGAGAATAGCTGGGAAAAGTCTAATACTTTCCGTTCGGCTAACCTTAAATAAATAACAACACCTCCCTAAAAAGCCAATTATTTTTAATTGGCTTTTTATTATTGAAACCTGTAAAAGTATTTTTAAGTTAATTAGTTATTGTTTAATCTGAGGTTTTTTTGTCAAACTTAAAGCATGATCCTGCAATTAGAAGTTTGCTGGAGCGAATGCCTAAAAACGTTCAAACTACGTTTACTAATGAACAGCTAGCCCATTTAAAAATAGCTATTGGTGCTAGGCAGTGGGGTAACCATACTGTTGATTGTAGAGGCGTAGTTAAACTATTTAAATACCGATATTACTACGTATTATTAGCAGGTCGAAATAGGCGCGAGCTTAACGCTAAAGAACAAAAAATAGCTAAAATGACACAGGCTTTTTTACTCAGTGCTGCGATTACATTTTTATTTTTATTTGTTCTGTTGGTTATATATTTAATTAAATCGGCATTGGGAATTGATATTTTTGAAGGTTATTCGTTTGGGGTTTGGAGTTGGTTTAAAGGCTTGTTTAGCTAAAGATAGCTTTTATATTTAAGTTTATACATATGTTGCAATAAACGTTGATAGCATTTAAATGTTTATTGCCATAAAAATTAGTACTTTTGTCGTGAACTGTAATTGAACAAAAATGGCTAATACTATATTATCCCCCTTGGAATATTTGGGGTTAACCCATTAAGAATTAGCTACAAGGAATTAAGCAAAATGACATCTCCAAGGACTTTTAAACCCTCAGGTTCCTCTGATGCCAATTTTTACCGATTATTTGATATATTTGCGCTGTTTTTAGCCTTCCAGTGTGCTGCTTTACTCTATAGCTTTAAACTCACTCCTATTTATGTTGTTTCTGCGCTGACTGTAGCACTTAGCTATTTGTATAGTGCCGAGCTATTTTCTACCTATCGCTCTTGGCGTGCGGGTAAATTTAGAACAATGGTATTGTGTGCATGGGGCAGTGTTTTAATTGCCTTTGCGTTTTTATTAGTTGTGTCTTTTGTTTTTAAATTTACTGAATCACTCTCACGAGTTGGTGTTGTTATTTGGTTTACGCTAAGTGTTACGTATTTATATATTTGGCGCTTGGGAGTGTACTTATATAAACGTAGTCGCCGTAAATTAGGCTTATCTCAACGTAATGTTGCCATTATTGGCGCAACCGAATCGGCCGCTTATTTGCATGCTGAAATTGTAAAACACGATGAGTTAGGCTTTAACTTTAAAGGTTTTTACGACGATAGAAGCCCTGAACGTTTGTTTGAACAACTTGAACAGCAGGGTGTTGAAGGGCGCATTCAAAGTGCAGTGGATGCAGCGCGTAATGGCGACATAGACATACTTTATATAGCCCTCCCTATGAAAGCACAAAAGCGAATAGCTGATATTTTATTACAGTTAGGCGATACCACCGTTGACGTGCATATAGTACCAGACTTTTTATTGTCGAACTTGATACACGCCCGCATTGAACATGTAGGTGCTGTGGATACACTAAGCGTGTTTGAAGCACCATGTATTGGCGCCCATGAATTTATAAAACGCACAGAAGATATAGTCGTATCAGCTATTATTGTTGCTTTAATCACTCCCGTATTATTAACGATTGCTGCTGCAATCAAGCTGACATCTAAAGGGCCTATACTATTTAAGCAAGATCGCTATGGCTTAGATGGGCAAAAAATAAAAGTGTGGAAGTTTCGCTCTATGACAGTCACCGAAAACAGCGATGTGGTGACTCAGGCAACAAAAAATGATGCCCGCATTACCCCACTAGGTGGCTTTTTACGCCGTACTAGCCTTGACGAACTGCCGCAGTTTATAAATGTTTTAAAAGGCGATATGTCTATTGTTGGCCCTCGGCCCCATGCGGTTGCCCACAACGAAGAGTACCGAAAAAAAGTAGAGTTTTACATGTTTAGGCACAAAACCAAACCAGGCATTACCGGTTGGGCACAAATTAACGGCTGGCGCGGCGAAACCGACACCCTCGATAAAATGGCTAAGCGAGTTGAATACGATTTACATTACATTAAGCATTGGTCTTTATGGTTTGATGTTAAAATAATTTTTATGACAATTTTTAAGGGATTTAAAAGTGAAAATGCGTACTAATACAATTACCACTTTACTTGTTGCGTTAGGCTTATCTGCACCTGCATTGGCAGTAGAATTACAACCAGGCAGTGTAATGACTAAAGATGGCGCTGAGATTACACCTACACTGCAGCTAGGCGTGAGCAGCAACGACAACTTTTTTATGACTCCGTCTGCCACTCAGTCACGTTTAATATGGAATATAGCGCCAAGTTTAAATGCCTTAATTGAAGATGGCCCTGATAGCTATAAGTTTGATATTGCATCTAGCACGTCGTTTCATAATAAAGACACCACCGATAACTTTACCCAAGTAAATGTGGGCGCGGGTGTGCACAAAGAGTTTACTAGTCAACACCGCTTAGATATTACTGGTGATGCTGATTGGTTGTACGAGCCACGTGGTGGCGGATTAACTGAAGGCCAGGGCAGTGCGCTAGATGAGCTTGTAAACTACCAACAACAAAACTTAACTGCTCGCTACGAATACGGCGCACAAAGCTCTAAAGCACAGGTTGCTTTAACAGCAGGTTACTATAACAAAAACTATCAAAATTTTACGGCTGTGTCACAGTACCGTGATTACGATAAACCTATGTTAGGTGTTATAGGTTATTATAATACCCAAGCAGGCACGCGTGCCTTTTTAGAAGTAAAGCAAGAAAACTACCAATATGATGTAATTGACTCGAACGGTATTACCCGTGATTCAGACGACGTAAAAGTATTATTAGGTATGGAGTGGGAAGCCACAGCCGTTACTACTGGTTCTTTTAAAGTGGGTTACCAAAATAAAGATTTTGAGTCAAATCTGCGTGATAACTTTAGTGGTTTAAGCTGGGAAGCCGCAGCCGTTTGGAAGCCGTTGACTTATTCAACCTTGCAACTAGTTACTAGCCGTGCCGCTAAAGATCCGTTATTACAAGGCGATTACATTCGTGAGAGTGTTTACGGTGCAACGTGGCAGCATGACTGGAGTGATTATTTAAGCTCTGTAGTAAGCGCTAATTACGTTGACCAGCAATACTCTGGTAATTTTAACCGAAAAGATAAAGTTAAAAATGCCCGTTTAGGCTTAAATTATTTAGCCAGTAATTTTGGTATGGTAACAGGGTATGTTGATTTTATTGATCGTAATTCAACTCAAGCGGACATTGAATTTGACCGCGTGATTGTGGGCCTAAACTTTACATTTGCATTAAAGGGAAATGAATGAAGGTTAAAATTTTAACTGGCTTAATGTTGTTACTGAGCTTTTGTAGTTTTGCGAACGATTCGCAAAACTACATTTTAGGTGCGGGTGATAAAATAGAAATAAAAGTATTTGGTCAGCCCGATTTAGATGTAACCTCACTGCTTGGTAATAGCGGTGAGATTAATTACCCGTTTTTAGGTAAGGTTAAACTGGTGGGTTTAAGTGTTTCGCAAGTTGAGCAAACAATAAGCCAAGGCTTACAGCCTGACTATTTAGTTAACCCTAATGTGTATGCGCAAGTTATAGAATACCGGCCTTTTTATATACATGGTGAAGTTAAAGAGCCAGGCGCTTACCCTTACCAACCAGCTATGACGGTAAATCAAGCAATAGCATTAGCCGGTGGGTTAACCGAGCGCGCCTCGGTTGATAAAATATTTATTTTTAAAGAGCAAACCAAACAGCAGCAACAAAAAGGTAGTTTAAACAGCCAAATTGCAGCGGGTGACACCATAAAAATAGAACAGCGCTTGTTTTAAGCAGTTTAAGGCAGTAATTAAAAAATGAATACACACTCTGAAAAGCCTAACAACAACGAGGAAGTTATTGATTTAGGTGCTTATCTTAATGTTATTAAGCAAAGCAAATGGAAGATTTTAGGTTTTGCTATTGTAGTTACATTACTCACTATAATGGTTGCTTTAACTTTAGTGCCTAAATATGTAGCTACAGCCACTTTATTGATTGAATCGGAGCAAACCAAAGCGGTCAGCTTTGATGAAATTTATGGCTTAGATTCCACCAAAAAAGAGTACTATTTAACTCAGTTTGAAGTGATTAAGTCAAATAGCATTGCACGTGAGGTAATTACTAAACTTAATTTAAAAGATCATGCCGATTTTATTGCTAAACCTTCACTTACAGGTGAGTTAAAAGGCATGGTTAAGCAGTTACTGCCCTTTTTAAATAAAAAAGAAAGTTCTGATCTTAGTGAAGAGGAGCAAGCAGAGCGCGAGATGTTAGGTTTGCTTGCTGCATTCAAGTCACGTTTGAGTGTCTCTCCTATAATGAAAACGCAATTAGTGCGTGTAAGTTTTGAGTCGAGCGACCCTAAGCTGGCAGCTTTAGTAGCTAATACAGTAGGCGAGGTTTACATAGAAAGCCAAATGCGCGCTAAAATGGGCATTACCCAGCAAGCATCAAGCTGGTTAAACACGCGTTTATCTGAATTACGTATACAACTAGATAGCTCTGAAGTACGTTTACAAGCTTACCGAGAAGAACAAAAGCTGGTTGATATAGAAGGTATAGCAGGCCTTGTTACCCAAGAGCTTGAGCAAACCTCAAAACAGTTAGTTGATGCGCGTGCGACTAAAAATAACCTTGAAAGCATAAATCGTGTTATTAACGAATATGGTAACGATAACATAGAGTTACTTGGAAGCATGCCTGAAATTACTTCGCACCGTGTAGTACAAGATGTTAAACGCGAGGTTGTACTTGTTGAGCGTAAGGTGAGTGAGCTTAGTGAAGTTTACGGCCCTAAACACCCTAAAATGATCTCAGCTAAAGCTGAGCTTGCAACCGTAAAAACTAACCTTAATAAGCAAATTAAAGGGTTAATTACCGGTATAGAAAAAGAGCTTAACAGAACCACACGCACTGTAAATGCGCTTGAGCGTGACTTAGCTAAAATTCGCGCTGAATATCAAGATATTACCCGCAAAGAAACCCAATATAACCAACTAAAGCGTGAAGTAGAAACAAATCGTAATATTTTTAATACCTTTTTATCTCGCTCTAAAGAAACCGAAGTAACCAGTGACTTTAGCTCTGCAGCTGCGCGCTTTACAGACCGTGCTTTTGCACCAAATGAACCGAGCAAGCCTAACAAAAAGTTAATTGTTATTTTAGCCTTTGTAGCCAGTTTTGGTTTTGCAGTGGTAATGACTTTTGTTTTTGATGCCTTAAACGATACAGTTAAAAATAAAAATGATGTCGAAAATAAACTTGCTCAGCGTATGCTTGGTTTGTTGCCTCACGTTGCTGTTCCTAAAAAGAGCTTTTTTCCGATCCATGCTTATTTAGAAGATACCTATCGCCGTTTTGCTGAGTCGGTACGTACTTTCCGCACTAGTTTATTGCTCACCCATTTAGATAGAGCGCATCAGGTTATTGCAGTTACCTCTACTGCCCCAGGAGAAGGTAAAACCACCACCTCTGCCAATTTAGCGATGTCGTTGGCACAAATGGGCAAGGTATTACTGATAGATGCCGATTTACGTAAACCAACGTTAGCTAAACGTTTTGATATACCGGTATTTCACCCAGGTTTAAGTAATTTAATGATAGGTACTGAGCAATTAACTGAGTGTGTTCATATTGATACACAATCGGGTGTCACTATTATGCCAAGCGGGCAAATACCGTCTAATCCACTTGAGCTTTTATCAAACCCACGTTTTGCTGAATTACTTGGCGAGTTAAAAACACAGTACGATCACATTATTGTTGATACTCCGCCTACACAAGCAGTAAGTGATGCATTAGTAATCGCACAAAGTGTTGATTCGGTAGTATATGTTGTTAAATCCGACATAACCCGTATTAAACCAATTACAGCCGGCCTTGAGCGTTTATTTGAGGTAAAAGCCCACGTTGCCGGTGTAGTACTTAATAAGGTAGATATGAGTAAATCTAAAGATGAGCATAGTCATGGCTACTATGATTATTACGATTACTCTCAGCAACCTGAAAAGCCACAAGCGTAACGAAGTTAATTTATGATTGATATTCATACGCATATTTTGCCGGGTATTGATGATGGCGCTAAAGATTTAACTGAATCTTTAGCGCTTTTAAAATTGGCTGAAACCGATGGTATTACTCATATGGTAGCAACGCCACATATACATGTGGGTCGCTTTAACAATGCGACTAATCAAATACAAAACGATTTACAAAGTTTAAAGCTAGAGGCACATAAAGAAGGTATTAATGTAAAATTAGCTGCCGCTGCAGAGGTACGTTTAGACGTAGAACTGATGGCAATGGTGATGGCTAATAAACTGCCTTTTATTGGTAAAATAGCAGACAAAAATGTGTTGTTATTGGAGTTACCGCATTCACACATGCCACAAGGTTACGATAAGTTTATACAGTGGCTCGCCAAACAAAACATACGCGTTATTATTCCGCACCCAGAGCGTAATCGCGATATTCAGTCAAACCTTTATTATATTGAACACTTAAAGCAGTTAGGCTGCGACTTTCAATTAACTGCATCGAGTATTGAAGGCGAGTGGGGCGAAAGCGCACAAACTATAGCGTTACAAATGCTAAAAGATGGGGTAGTGAGCTATGTTGCCTCTGATGCGCATTCAGTAAAACGTCGACCGCCTATTTTAAGCCAAGCAAGAAATACAGTAGCGCAATTAATAGGTGAAGAGCAGGCTACAGCGCTTTTTGTAACTAACCCGCTGCAACTAACCGAGAGCTTATTTAATGACTAAATTAAACATGGTCAAGGTAGTGCCTGCTGTTATTTTAGCTCTAATAGTGCTTGTAATTGCATATAGCAGCATGCAAAGTATGCGCGCTAATGCATGGTACTTTCATGCGCTTAATATTGTGCAAGAGTCGGATGGCGCTTTATCTGGTTCATCGCTTCAAGCTGCAGAAAATGCGATTACGTTAGCTACGAATATGGATCCCGAGCATCCTCATTATTGGCATTTTTTAGCCCATATAAAATTACTAAGCCTCAGTGGTATAGATAGCACATCAAGTGAGCAATCAGATAAAGTAAAGCAAACATATCAACAAGCTGAGCAGGCTTTATTAAAGTCGGTTGAGCTTAGACAAACTTGGGCACAAACTTGGATGAGCTTAGCGCAGGTTGTAAGTTATCAAGAGGGACCAACAGAGCGGGTATACAATTATATTCAGCAAGCCAAAAAAGTCGGCCCGTATAAGTTAGATGTTCATTTAGGTATCATCCAAATTGCGTTAATGCATTGGAATGAACTACCACCTACTTACAAAGCCCTTTATGTGAATGAGCTAAAGTTAGCCTCTAAATATGGTTATAAATTTTATGATGTGTTTAGTATGGCTGAGCAAATGAATCGTTTGCCAATAGTGTGTTTATCGCTGCAATTTGGTTCTCACTATGAGGCTATTAGAGACAGTTGGATGTTTAATAAATACTGTGGTTAAAACACGAGCCACGGGTGGCGAGCTTCGGGTTGCGGGCTTCGAGCCACGGGTTTCGGGTAACGGGCCTTGAACCTCGCAGCTCGTTTACTCTGAACTTTAACCTTTTTTGAACCACAGAGAGCACCGAGGCGCTTCGCGCTGCACAGAGAAAAAGCTTCAATTTTGGAAATCTAATAACTTACAACAGTTCTTTAATCTTTTTGTCTTTAATCACTTTCTCTGTTTTCTCCTATCCTCTGTGGTAAATAAATCACTAAGTTCTTATTGTAATGCCCAGGTCCGGTTGTCCGATCCCCGCAACCAGTTAGCTATCTCCTAAAACCTTTATTTTTGAACCACAGAGAGCACCGAGGCGCTTCGCGCTGCACAGAGAATAAGCTTCAATTGCGGAAATCTAATAGCTAACAACAGTTCTTTAATCTTTGTCTTTAATTACTTTCTCTGTTTTCTCCTATCCTCTGTGGTAAATAAATTTTTAAGAGCTTATTGTAATGCCCAGGTCCGGTTGTCCGATCCCCGCAACCAGTTAACTTTCTCCTAAAACCTTTATTTTTGAACCTCAGAGAACACCGAGGCGCTTCGCGCTGCACTGAGAAAAAGCTTCAATTTTGGAAATCTAATAACTTACAACAGTTCTTTAATCTTTTTGTCTTTAATCACTTTCTCTGTTTTCTCCTATCCTCTGTGGTAAATAAATCACTAAGTTCTTATTGTAATGCCCTGGTCCGGTTGTCCGATCCCTGCAACCAGTTAACTATCTCCTAAAACCTTTATTTTTGAACCACTGAGAACACCGAGGCGCTTCGCGCTGCACAGAGAAAAGCTTCAATTTTGGAAATCTAATAACTAACAACAGTTCTTTAATCTTTTTGTCTTTAATCACTTTCTCTGTGTGCTCCTATCCTCTGTGGTAAATAAATCACTAAGTTCTTATTGTAATAATAGGGCCGGGTGAGTTATTAAGCTCGTAACCCGACTCTCGCAGCCCGTTAACTTTCGCCTAGACAAAAAAAGACCCAGAGCTATAAGAACTCTGGGTTATAGAGGGGCTCGTATTTGAGCCCTGCGCTAACTAAAGACACTTTCAGATTCTTAGGGAGAAGAAGAAAGTTATTTAAGTATAGTCAAAAGTGCTAAAAATACACATTTTTGTTCATTTTTTATACTGCAGTAATTACAGTGAGTTACATTTGTTATACACACCTTTATTAGAATTTACGCCCAGTTTATTAACTGCGTATTTTGTACTAAATCTCGTGGTAGTGAGTTTTTAACTTTATTTTTTTGCCATTTCCCTAAGCCAATAGGGCAACCACATAAAGTTAGGATTACCTCGCCGCTGGCTTTGGTTACCTCTTCTAGGCGTATATCTTTACCATTAAAGTAATCGTTAGCCTGTTCATTGGTTAATGCCAGTACATTACTTTTACACTGCTTACCAAATACCGTTGCAAATTCGTGCGTTAGGCGTACGCCATTTTTATGAATAACGCCTACTTGTATCCCTAATCGCGCATATTTAATTTTGTTTTGTATCGCTTCAAACTCATCAGGAAACAGCCAAAGCTCTTTGTCGCGTTGTTTTAACGTACCTGGCAGACTCGTTAAACCAAATTGCTTTTTAAGGAAGCTCATAAACGCAGCACTTTGTTTACTATCAAAGTCACTAAAGGGGAACGCGCCTTTTTTAACTTTTAATGTTTGGTTTTCGCAGCTGCTGTGCTTTTTAAATTTGGCAATAAAAAAGCCTTCGCTGTCGAAGGTTTGCGGCCAAACATGTAAGTAGCCCTCTGCGGTGGTGGCTTTTTCAGCGCCAGGGAAAAGGTCATTTAAAGGCTCTGGCGTAATGTATTCGCCAAATTCTTCTAGCAATGCATCACACACTTGTTGGTTTTCGAGTGGGGTTAATGTACAGGTTGAATACACCAGTGTACCGCCAGGTTTAAGTGCATAAAACGCACTTTTAATCAGATCTTTTTGTACTTGGGCAATGGTAATATTTGACTCGATTGACCAATTTTTTAGCGCGTCGCTATCTTTACGTACCGTGCCTTCGCCTGAACAAGGAGCATCAAGTAAAATGCTGTCGAAGCACTCAAACATGTAATTGCCAAATACCACACCATCAAAATGCGATAGCGCACAGTTACCTACACCTATACGCTTTAGCGTGGCACTGAGTACTTTTAAACGTGATGACGACAGCTCATTGGCCACAAGCACGCCTTGATTGTTCATTAACGCGGCAAGTTGTGAGGTTTTAGAGCCCGGTGCCGAGGCCATATCGAGCACTGTGTTACTGGTTTTAAGGCTTTGCTTTAGTGCCATTGGCGGCAACATTGAGCTTGCCTCTTGCACGTAAATAGCCCCGCTTAAGTGTAAGTCGGTATTACCCAACGCTAGGTTTTGCTCTTCAGCGTTTGGGCGCTCTAACCAAAAACCTTCGTCGCACCAAGGAATAGCGGTAAGTTGCCAGTTTTTTTGAGCCGCTTGTTGCTTAAACTCTTCAACACTCATTTTTAATGTATTAACGCGAACAGATTTACGTAGTGGACGACGACACGCACTTAAAAAGTCATCTAAGTTTAGGTGCTCGGGTAAATAGGTTTTTACGTCGTTAATAAATGGCTCAGGGATGTAAGTGTTTGCGTCCACGATTTGGCTCATACAGTCAAAATAAAGCAGGATAATAGCATTTTTAACGATTTTTTTCAGTGTTAAAAACGAAATAGTAACCATTAAAGGATGTCGACATCTTGTTGGGTTAAATAGCTTAAATACAAATTTTTATTATACTTTTGGCTAATAATGTCGACAATATGGCGGTTTTTCACTCGATTTAAGTGGTTTTAGGGTTGACAGGTATAAATAATAAGCACATAGTTAACCCATAAATTGTCGACAATATAAAAACACCTTATGACACAGCACTTTTTAAACGACACCGCAGTTACAACCGCTTCCGATAAAGTGTTTGTAGATATGCGTCGCGAGATAGTAGAAGGCAGTATTGCACAAGGCAGTAAAATATCTGAGCCGGAACTTGCAAAGCGTTATGGTGTGAGCCGTGCAACGCTTAGAGAGGCATTAAACCGTTTAGAAAGTTGTTATTTAGTTGAGCGCAAAGCCAATATAGGTTGCCGTGTTGTGGCATTAACCGCAGAGCGTTTAATTGAGGTTTACCAAGTGCGCAGTGCTCTTGAGGGACTTGCATGTAGGTTAGCTGCCGACAATATGGAACCAGATGAAGTGCAAGGCTTGAAACAATTACTTAATCAGCATTTGCAAACTCAGCGTGTTAAAGAAGGTGAGTCGTACTATCAAGAAGCAGGCGACCTAGACTTTCATTATAGAATAATCAAAGGCAGTAAAAACGCACACTTAATACATTTGCTATGCCACGACCTGTACCAGTTAATAAGAATGTACCGTGTACAAATGGGTATGGTAGGGCCGCGAGTATCGAAAGCATTTGACGAACACTTAGCCATTATTAACGCCATAGAAAATCATGATGGTGAGCTGGCAGAAATGCTAATGAAGCGCCATATCAGTGCATCACAAGCAAATATACAAACAAAATTTGATAGATATCAATCAGTACAAGCCACTCAAAATGAAGTGGTTAACTAGGGTCTGTTGACCTTTGCGGATTATAATTTGTTCAAACTAGGAGCGGTTTAATCACGGCGCGAGGTTTGTAACCTAGTGGGCTAAGTAAAAACCGAGCAACAAAGAGTAAATCGCTCCTAGGCAGAACCCAAAGGGCAGCGCCTGTTTAGTATTGATGCTGCATTATCGCCTATTTATGTGGAATAACCACACCACATAGGCTCTGCCTTGCCTAAATACCAAACAGGCTGCTGCAAATTAAATTTTGAAAGGTCAATAGACCCTAATACATATGTCACATTATTAAAAAATACTAAGTTGCCAAAGAGCAGCCCCGTTCAAAGTTAGGAGAAGGTAATGTCAGCAGGATTAAAATTTAAACAGGTAATTGCAAATAACCACCCGTTACAAGTGGTAGGTACTATTAACGCGTACACCGCGATGATGGCTGAAAAAATGGGCCATCAGGCTATTTATTTATCGGGTGCAGGTGTGGCTAATGCCTCATTTGGTATGCCAGATTTAGGGATGACCAGCCTTGATAACGTGCTTGAAGATATTCGCCGTATTACCGGTGCTAGCGATTTACCTTTGTTAGTGGATGCCGACACAGGTTGGGGTGGGGCGTTTAATATTGCCCGTACCGTTAAAGAAATGACTAAAGCGGGGGCAGCAGGCTTTCATATTGAAGACCAAGTGGCGCAAAAGCGTTGTGGCCATCGCCCTAATAAAGAAATAGTTACCCAAGCTGAAATGGTAGACCGAATTAAAGCGGCGGTTGATGCTAAAACCGATAGCGATTTTTACATTATGGCGCGCACCGATGCGTTTCAAAAAGAAGGCTTAAATGCAGCAATAGACCGTGCAGCAGCCTGTGTTGAGGCGGGGGCCGATGCGATTTTTGCAGAAGCGGTTCATGACCTTGCTGATTACCAAGCATTTACCAAAGCGATTAATGTGCCTATTTTGGCCAACATTACCGAGTTTGGCCAAACCCCAATTTACACCAAAGAGCAATTAAGCGATGTGGGCGTAGAAATGGTGCTTTACCCATTAAGTGCATTTAGAGCAATGAACAAAGCCGCACTCAATGTGTATTCGGCTATTTTGAATGAAGGTTCTCAACAAAGCCAAATTGAAAACATGCAAACGCGTGCAGAGCTTTACGACTTTTTAGATTATCACTCGTACGAAAACACACTCGATAACCTTTTTTCAGCAAAATCTGACAAATAATAAAAATTTCAACAGGAGACAAATCATGGTAGATAAAGCATTAGGTGGCGCAGGCTTACGTGGCCAAGTAGCAGGACAAACAGCATTATGTACAGTAGGGCAAACAGGCTCAGGTTTAACTTACTGTGGTTACGACATTAGCGAACTGGCTGAAAAAGCGCAGTTTGAAGAAGTGTCGTTTTTACTTTCACGCGGCGAGCTACCAACATCAAGCGAACTGGCAAAGTACAAAGCTAAACTTAAAAGTTTACGCGGTTTACCAGAGGCACTAAAAACAGTGCTTGAGAACATTCCTAAAGAGGCACATCCTATGGATGTAATGCGCACAGGGTGTTCTATGCTAGGTAACCTTGAAATGGAAAACGACTTTAGCGAAGCAAACGATGCGATTGACCGCATGGTGGCAATTTTCCCAAGTATTATTTGTTACTGGTATCGTTTTACCCATGACGGTGTTCGCATTGAAACACAAACGGATGATGATTCAGTAGGCGCACACTTTTTAACGCTATTACACGATAAAGCGCCAAGTGAATTATTTGCACAAGTAATGAATGTATCACTAATTTTGTACGCAGAGCATGAATTTAATGCCTCTACCTTTACCGGTCGCGTGTGTGCATCAACGCTTTCTGATATTCACTCATGTGTAACTGGCGCAATTGGTACCTTACGTGGTCCACTGCATGGTGGTGCCAACGAAGCCGCCATGGATATGATTGAAGGCTTTAGCAGTGCTGATCAAGCAGAAGATGCACTTATGGGGATGCTTGAGCGTAAAGATAAAATTATGGGCTTTGGCCACGCTATTTACCGCGAGTCGGATCCGCGTAATGTAATTATTAAAAAATGGTCTGAAAAATTAGCCGCAGAAGTGGGTGATGAGGTGCTTTACCCAGTATCAGTTCGCTGTGAAGAAGTTATGTGGCGTGAGAAGAAGTTATTCTGTAATGCTGACTTTTTCCATGCATCGGCGTACCACTTTATGGGTATTCCTACCAAGTTATTCACGCCTATCTTCGTAATGAGCCGCGTAACTGGTTGGACCGCGCATGTAAAAGAGCAACGTGCAAATAACCGTATTATTCGCCCAAGTGCTGATTACACCGGGCCAGATGCGCGTAACTACACGCCAATTGAATCAAGAGGCTAATTAGTTAGCGTTTAAGGTGAGCCTAGCTCACCTTTTATTGTTTATAGCGCTGATGATTACTCATTATAGCGCTTTAGCGTACTCTCCTCCGTCACCAAATTAGCGAATTTATTATGACCATTATTAATAACACCCAATACCGTAAGCCTTTACCAGGCTCAAATGTTGATTACTACGATACCCAAGCCGCCGTCGATGCCATTAAGCCAGGCGCATACGCTACACTACCTTACAGTTCGCGTGTATTTGCCGAAAACTTAGTGCGTCGCTGTGAGCCCGAAATGCTAACCGATGCGCTTAGCCAAATAATTGAGCGTAAACAAGACTTAGACTTTCCGTGGTATCCGGCACGCGTTGTATGTCACGATATTTTAGGGCAAACCGCACTGGTTGATTTAGCGGGCCTGCGTGATGCTATTGCTGCAAAAGGCGGCGATCCTGCAAAAGTAAATCCGGTTGTACCTACTCAACTGATTGTGGATCATTCATTAGCTGTTGAGCACGCAGGTTTTGATCCCGATGCATTTGAAAAAAACCGCGCCATTGAAGATAGACGCAACGATGACCGTTTTCATTTTATAAATTGGACCAAAACCGCGTTTAAAAATATTGATGTGATCCCACCGGGTAATGGCATCATGCATCAAATTAACCTTGAAAAAATGTCGCCGGTGATTCAAAACCGCGATGGCATTGCGTTCCCAGATACCTTAGTAGGTACCGACAGCCATACCCCACATGTTGATGCTTTAGGTGTTATTGCTGTTGGCGTAGGTGGCCTTGAAGCCGAAAGCGTAATGCTTGGGCGCGCATCATATATTCGTTTACCAGATATAGTGGGCGTAGAGCTTACCGGTAAACGCCAGCCTGGCATAACTGCAACCGATATTGTACTGGCGATTACCGAATTTTTACGTGAGCAACGTGTGGTATCGACTTACCTTGAGTTTTACGGTGAAGGGGCTGATGCACTAACCCTGGGTGATAGAGCGACCATTTCGAACATGACCCCAGAATTTGGCGCCACCGCGGCTATGTTCTACATTGACGATAAAACTATTGATTACTTGCGTTTAACAGGCCGTGATGAAGATCAAATTGCCCTGGTAGAAAACTACGCTAAAACAGCAGGTTTATGGAGTGATAGCTTAAAAACTGCTCAATACGATCGCGTACTTAAATTTGACCTATCAAGTGTAGGGCGCAACATTGCAGGGCCTTCAAATCCGCATCGTCGTGTATCTACCAGCGATTTAGCAGCGCAAGGTATTTCGGGTGTTGTTGAAAATGAAGAAGGCTTAATGCCAGATGGCGCCTGTATTATCGCCGCTATTACCAGCTGTACTAATACCAGTAACCCGCGCAATGTAATTGCTGCAGGTTTATTAGCGCGAAATGCAAACGCTAAAGGCTTAATGCGTAAACCGTGGGTTAAAACATCCCTGGCACCGGGTTCAAAAGCGGTGCAGTCGTACCTTGAAGATGCAAACTTACTCACTGAACTAGAGCAACTCGGTTTTGGTATTGTGGGTTTTGCCTGTACTACCTGTAACGGCATGAGTGGTGCGTTGGACCCTAAAATTCAACAAGAAGTGATTGATCGCGACCTATATGCAACGGCTGTGCTTTCGGGCAACCGTAACTTTGATGGCCGAATTCATCCGTATGCTAAGCAAGCGTTTTTAGCGTCACCACCTTTAGTAGTTGCTTATGCAATTGCGGGCACCATTCGTTTTGATATAGAAAAAGATATACTCGGTAAAGATCAGCAAGGTAACGATGTAACCTTAAAAGATTTATGGCCATCTGATGAAGAAATAGATGCGGTTATCAAACAAAGCGTAAAACCAGAGCAGTTTAGAAAAGTATACGAGCCAATGTTTAACTTAACCGTTGATTACGGCGAAGATAACGACCCTCTATACGATTGGCGCCCAGAGAGTACGTATATTCGCCGCCCACCTTACTGGGAAGGAGCATTGGCAGGTGAGCGCAGTATGACAGGTATGCGCGCGTTGGCAGTGCTTGGCGATAACATTACAACCGATCACTTATCACCTTCTAATGCGATTATGGCCAGCAGCGCAGCAGGTGAATACTTAACTAAAATGAACGTACCAGAAGAAGACTTTAACTCATACGCAACGCACCGAGGCGATCACTTAACCGCACAACGAGCTACATTTGCAAACCCTAAACTATTGAACGAAATGGTATTAGATGAAAACGGAGAAGTGAAGCAAGGATCGTACGCACGTATAGAGCCAGAGGGTGAAAATACGCGTATGTGGGAAGCAATCGAAACCTACATGCAGCGTAAACAGCCACTCATTATTGTGGCAGGTGCTGATTATGGCCAAGGCTCTTCGCGCGATTGGGCAGCAAAAGGCGTTAGGCTTGCTGGTGTTCAGGTTATTGCAGCCGAAGGGTTTGAACGTATTCACCGTACTAACTTAATTGGTATGGGCGTATTGCCGCTTGAATTTAAACCAGGCACAACGCGTAAAACACTTAATCTAGATGGTAGCGAAAGCTACGACGTGAAGGGCGAACCAACACCAGGTGCAACTTTAGAATTAGTGATCACCCGCAAAAATGGTGAAGTAGTCACTGTGCCAATGAAATGCCGATTAGATACGCAAGAAGAGCTTTCTATTTATGCGGCAGGCGGTGTATTGCAACGCTTTGCACAAGACTTTTTAGAAGCCACGCAAGCATCATAAGGACATAAAACAGATGTTTAAACCACAAATTAAAGTGCCAGCGACCTATATGCGTGGCGGCACCAGTAAAGGCGTGTTTTTTAATTTAACCGATTTACCCGCACCTGCCCAAGTGGCAGGTGAGGCGCGCGATAACTTATTACTGCGCGTTATTGGTAGCCCCGATCCTTATGGTAAACAAACTGATGGTATGGGTGGCGCAACCTCAAGCACTAGTAAAACAGTTATTTTAAGTAAAAGTGAACAGCCCGATCACGATGTTGACTATTTATTTGGGCAAGTTGCTATCGATAAAGCGTTTGTTGATTGGAGTGGTAACTGCGGCAATTTAACCTCTGCTGTGGGCGCGTTTGCCATCAGCAATGGTTTAGTGGATAAATCTCGCGTACCGGATAATGGTATTGCTATTGTGCGCGTATGGCAGGCGAACATTAAAAAAAGTATTTTAGTGCATGTACCCATGACCAACGCTCAAGTACAAGAAACCGGTGACTTTGAGTTAGATGGTGTTACCTTTGCTGCCGCTGAAGTAAAGCTTGAATTTATTGACCCTGCTGATGGCGATGGTGCGCTATTTCCAACAGGCAATGTGGTTGATGATTTAGAAGTACCAGGTGTGGGGACATTAAAAGCAACTATGATCAACGCAGGTATCCCTACTATTTTTGTAAATGCCAGCGATATTGGTTATTCCGGTACTGAGCTACAAGATGATATAAACGCTGATGAAGCCGCACTCACTAAGCTTGAAACCATTCGTGCCTATGGCGCGATAAAAATGGGACTAATTAGTACTATTAATGAAGCGCAAGCACGCCAACACACACCTAAAGTGGCGTTTGTGGCTGCACCGCTTAATTACAAATCATCAAGTGGTAAGCAAGTTAATGCAAGCGATATAGATTTGTTAGTACGTGCAATGTCAATGGGTAAGTTACACCATGCAATGATGGGCACAGCCGCTGTCGCTATTGGCACAGCAGCCGCAATTGACGGAACATTAGTTAATTTGGCCGCTGGTGGCGGTGCTATTAACGAGGTTAACTTTGGTCACCCATCGGGCACACTTAAAGTAGGTGCCGAGGCGGTTGTTACAAATGGCCAATGGCAAGTGACTAAAGCGAGTATGAGCCGCAGCGCACGTGTATTAATGGAAGGCTGGGTAAGAGCGCCATTTGATTATGACTAACTAGCACCCAAAATACGTACTATAGTAAAATAATAAGCCGCGAATCTAACTTAGTTTGCGGCTTTTTTATTTAGCCATTCAATAAGTTGTAAAATACACTTTGTTGGGGGTTATTCAATAAATAGCAGTATTTTTCTGTTATGTCGGCAAATATTCACTTATATTAAAATGAACATTAGGGTCTGTTGACCTTTCAAGGTTAAATTTGCAGTAGTCTGTTTGGTATTTAGGCAAGGCAGAGCCTATGTGGTGTGGTTATTCCCCATAAATAGGCGATAACGCAGCATCAATGCCAAACAGGCGCTGCCCGAAGGGTTCTGCCTAGGGGCGATTTACTCTTTGTTGCCTAAATGGATGTAGGTAAGGGGCGTGAGCAGGACGCCGAAGCTTTGCTCGGTTTTTACTTATTCTTACATGGATGTAAGCCAGTAGAATAACGCAGGAGCAGTTATCGAGTCCACTAGGTTACAAACCTCGCGCCGCGATTAAACAGCTCCTAGTTTGAACAAATTGTAATCCGCAAAGGTTAACAGACCCTAGCCCGTGTATTTTTTCAATACAGTTTGTACGGAGTGCATTAATGGATTTATCAAGGCTAAATGCAGAAAGGTTAATACAAAACTTACAAACCGGTGTGGTGGTGCATTCACCAGACACAGGAATTTTGTATGCAAACCCTGCGGCTTTAAATATTTTACGTTTAACAAAAGAGCAAGCGTTAGGGCGCGACTCGTTTGATAGTAAATGGAAAATACTGGATGAGTTTCGTCAACCTCTGCAGAGTTCTCAGTATCCTGTTAGCATGGTTATTGAAACCCAAAAACCACTGATGAATGTTGAAATAGGTATATGTGATAGCTCAAGCGACGAAATTACATGGGTGCTATGTAATGCTTATCCAGAGTTTGACGAGCAGAACAATATTGCTGAAATAGTCGTCACTTTTATCGATATTACTCACCAAAAACAAGCTATTCCATTTAAAGACATTGTTGAATTAGCCAGCGACGTTATTTTAGTAACCGAGGCAACCCCTATTACTGATGATGGCCCTAAAATTGTTTATGCAAACCAATCGTTTACAAAGGTGACAGGTTATCAATTAGATGAGGTAAAAGGAAAAACGCCGCGAATGTTACAAGGCGCTAAAACACAACAAGCCACGCGCGATAAAATTAGGCATGCGCTAGAAAATAAACAGCAAGTATCTGAGCAAATACTAAATTATAAAAAATCAGGTGAGCCTTATTGGATTGATATGAATATTTTTCCATTAAAAAATGCGTTAGGTGAGGTGGCTTACTATGCAGCGATTGAGCGCGATATTACAAAAATGAAGCAGTATCAAGCACAACTAAAAGATTTAACCATTAAAGATCCGCTTACTAATTTGCTCAACCGAAGAGGGTTTATGGAAACAGCTAAACTTGCACTTGATGAGTGTATTAAAGACAGCCAGCACTTAACCCTTACGATGATAGATATAGATCACTTTAAGCGCATTAACGATCAATTTGGCCACGAAGGCGGAGATAGTGTGTTGCAAAGCATAGCTGCTACGTTTAAATCATTTTGTGACAGTGAAGATATTATAGCGCGTTTAGGAGGAGAAGAGTTTTGCATTGTTTCGCCTACCAAATGTGTCAGTACCGTTGTTAAAACCTTAGCAAAGTTGCAAGATCATTTAAAAGATAACCCAGTGCAGTTATCAAGTGGCGGGCAGGTGAGTTATACAATAAGCAGTGGTGTATCAAGTTTGACTTCTGAGTCGTGTTCGCTGCAGGGATTATTAAGAAATGCCGATACAGCACTTTATAATGCAAAAACAACCGGACGGAACCAAACGGTGGTGTTTAACCAAAGCCTTAGACTATGAGTAGATATAACTGAAAACAGGCACGCTCAAATTTAGCTGCCTACGGCTTAATCGAGGTTATAACACTGCTGTTTTTTATTTTTTATAAAGCGCTCAAATTCATTATTTGCACGCATATTCGCTATTTCTGCGTTGATATCATCTAAGATAAATTGCCAATTAGGCGTACTTTTACTGATTTCATAATACAAGGCTTTGTATTCTATGCTTGGCGTTAATGCAACTAGCGCGCTAAGCATCCTCTTTTTTTCTCTAGCTGATAATAGTGATTTATAAATACTGGCTCTTAGCACTTCTAAGTCGGCAACAATAAGCTCAACCCGACCATTTAAAAGCAAATGAATAAGCTGATACTCACTGTTAGCAACGATGGTTTTTATTTCGCCTTGTTCAATAAGTTGATCTAATTCTTTACTATTTTTATATGAACGTACCACCCCCATAACCCTGTTTTTTACAGACTCAATACTGCCATCGTAATTTATGCTGTGATCTCTAAGTGCTACAAATGATAAGTCACCACCAGGAATGGGCTCAGATAACGCCAATAACTGATTACGTGTTTTGGTTAAAATGTTTTCTGACATTACATCGTCATTAATAAAATACTCAGGAAATAAAATATCAGCTTTACCTAATTCAGCTTCACGAACGGCACGCGCCCAAGGGTAAAACTCTATATGTACACCATAGCCGCGTTTTACTAATATGCTTACTGTGAGTTGATATAGCCAGCCCTTATTGCATAAGTGATCGTCTATATAAGGGGGCCAATTAAGTGTAACTAAGCGAAGAACTGTATCGGCTTTTAAATTATAGCCATAGCCGCTTTTGTATTTCTCTCCGGGAAGTGTGATATTTTTATTGTCGACCGTATAGGTTACTGGCGCAGGTTGTGCGTAAGTGAAAAGTGATAGTACTAAGGCAGCGATTAAAAATATTCTCATAAGGATAATGCATTTTTATCTTTGATATTAAGTTTAGTGCGTTATTTGGAATAAACAACTTAAATAGTGAGGTTCTTCTAGTATACAAACAATTAAATATAGCCTTAAAAAGCGATAGCTATTAACATGCAAAGGTAAGTAATTTCACTTTAATACGACATAACAACAAAAAGTCTTTTTACTAGAGGGAATTTTTATGGCTAACAAGCCAATAAGTGAAGACAATCCATTTGCTAATTTATCTGATGTGCAGTGTGAGCAGATCCAAAATTGGTACCAAAAGCATATTTCTTCAACCTTACATTCTTTACTTAAAGGCAGTAAGTCTGGGCAAGTTATTGAGAGTAAGTTAGAAAGTACTTTAAATAAAGCGCTCTCTCAGAGCAAACAGCTTACTACTTATGCTATTGAGGGTAATTCGAGTATTAAATTAAAAAATGCCAGTGTTATGGCTGAGCTTAATGATACCCGTGATTTGTTTTATGGCGCGCAAGTTAAAATAAATAAACTAGAGCAAAAAATAACAACCAGTGCTCAAGAAATACAATTATTAGAGACAGAAAAAAGCGAATTGCAGCTAGAAGTACGTAGCTTAAAGCAACGTTTAAATCACGTACTTTCAAGGCTAGAATCGCAAGGTGTCTCATTCCAAAAAAGCCATTATGTAGGACGTATATTAGTTCAGGCTTTGCGAGCAAGTTTTGAAAATTGGCAGCAAACTCCACAAGGAGAGCCCTTTAAAAATCATGATTTTTACAAGCTTTTCCCGCGTGTTTTGTACTCAAGCTTATTAAAGGAAATAGAAAAACTGCTAGGGGAGCACGATTATAATCAAATCGAGCGTTCACTTAGTGATTTTGTGTTTAAGCAAAAGGGCTCGCCTGTAGAAAATTGGCCAGATGAAGACCCGATTTACGAGACGCGGTTAATTAACCAAAAGCAGTCAGAGCTGTTAATAAAATTACATAGCCAACACCTGCAACGAAAAAACTTTACTGCCTATCTAGAAAAACGCCTTTCTAATACTGGCTTTACCCATAAACACAGTGATTTATTGATGACTTTAGTTGAATTTGCGACACACGATGAAAATAGCAAATTTTCTAGTTATTGCCATTAAGTTATTAGTAATGTTATTAAGTATTAAAGCAGCACCACTAAATATCATGTTGTTGTAGGCCAAGTATTTTTAATTTGGTTGCTAGGGTATTTTGTGCAAGTGTTTTTTTTACTATTTTATAAAGTGTGTTTATATCAAGTTGCTGTGTTGGACGAATTAATAACTGGTGTTTATACGTTTGCGCGACGCGTTCAGAGATGAGCAGCTTGTTTTTACTTTGTGGGTACTTATTCAGGTATTGATTTAAGTAAGAACGGGTAACAATCGCCATATCGCTGCGTTTTTTTAATACTAATTCAATACTTTTTTTATGACTGCTCAGTAACGTCATTTTATATTCGTTTTCAAGTATTGATGGGTTGTTTTCAAAGTTTGCTAGCTGATAGTGATAGCCTAAAATCCCAATGAGAGTTTTATCGTCTAAGTTATCAAACCAAGCTTGTGACTTTGCAAATTGCTTTAAAGCAATAAATACCTCACTGTCTGTTGCTATCACAGGGGAGTTACTGATTATATGGTTGCCTTGTAGCCACCCCCAGTTTGGATCTTCAAAAAATACCGCATCGAACAAACCTTGCTGATAATCTTTAAAGCGCCGAATAGGTGTGGTGAGGACAAGCTCAAAATGATAGTCAGATTGTATTTTATTAAGCTCGCTAATTAGCTCTACGGTAAGACCTGAAGCACGGCCGTCAACAATCTCTATGTAGGGAGGAAATTCATAGCCACCCACTTTGACCAGAGTTTTAGCTTGAACTTGCCCAGCAAAAATAAATAGCAATAGTAATGTAATGAGTGCAGCAGACTTCACAGGTAAATCCTTTCCTAGAATACTTTCTGATATTTCATCTTATAAGATAGCCTACTTGTTAACATAGTATTAATTTTCAAGCAATAAATTCTGACTTTGCAACGTGATTATATGGATGTTACCTGATATTTATTAAGGAAGTTTAGATCGTGAGCGTTTTTTTGGAGCTTTTTGATGTTGGCGTTGCTTGATGGCGGGTGTTTCCCCAATGTCGGGTGGCGTGGCTTCGCCACTTAACAGACCTACGTTCCCAACAATTAACGTAGGTTGGATAAGCCAGAGGCGCCATCCGACGATGTTGGATAATTCGGAGGCGCCATCCGACGATATTGGATAATTCGGAGGCGCCATCCGACGATGTTGGATAATTCGAAGGCGTCATCCGACGATGTTGGTATTGGTCATTACCGGTGCAGGCTTTGCTTTATGTTGGGTGGCGTTTGGTGTTGGAATGTTACCTAATGTCGGGTGTTTCACCAATGTCGGGTGGCGCGGCTTCGCCACTTAACCGACCTACGTTCTTTTTTTAATTGGTACGACAGAGTGGGTTTGGAACATTGAGTCTTGGAGCGGGTGATTAAGAGTAGGTAGTGCTTTTTCTTGAGGTATTTTTTGAATTGGTACGACTGAGTGGATTTGGAGCATTGACCCTTGGAGCGGGTGATTAAGAGTAGGTAGTGCTTTTTCTTGGGGTGTTTTTTTGAATTGGTACGACTGAGTGGATTCGAACCACCGACCCCTACCATGTCAAGGTAGTGCTCTAACCAACTGAGCTACAGTCGTACAATATGAAATTCTTGTACTTTAAATACAGCATTTACTCATTTTGGTACGACTGAGTGGATTCGAACCACCGACTTCTGGACCGGGTCATCAAGAGTAGGTAGTGCTTTTTCCTTCAACGTACTTTAATTAAATCTTTAAAAATTTGGTACGACTGAGTGGATTCGAACCACCGACTTCTGGACCGGGTGATCAAGAGTGGGTAGTGCTTTTTCTTTCAACTTACTTTAATTAAATCTTTAAAAATTTGGTACGACTGAGTGGATTCGAACCACCGACCCCTACCATGTCA
Organism: Pseudoalteromonas sp. MQS005; assembly: GCF_001661605.1. Classification (NCBI taxonomy): domain Bacteria; kingdom Pseudomonadati; phylum Pseudomonadota; class Gammaproteobacteria; order Alteromonadales; family Pseudoalteromonadaceae; genus Pseudoalteromonas; species Pseudoalteromonas sp. MQS005. The sequence continues at coordinate 25,639 of NZ_LYRQ01000016.1, forward strand.
AGGTAGTGCTCTAACCAACTGAGCTACAGTCGTACTATGAGTTTACGTACTATTTAATTCATCCATGAAGCTTCATCCTGTCGGCTTCCTGCCTTCACCTCGTTCGGCTGCGAAGCTTCGCTTCGGTCCAATCTCGCCCAACTGAGCTACAGTCGTACTGCATGTATTTAAGAATTGTTAATTGCTTAACAACGGTCGCTAATATATAGCGTGATGAGTGGTGAATCAAGCATGTTTATGGTTTTTAAGTTTATTTGCCGTTTTTTTATTCATATTGGACTGATTTCGCACGTTTTATAAAATTTTTGCCACCAGATAACATGCTCTTTTGCTGACGCTTTTAGCTGAGAGAGTAAGTTGTTAGAATTTGGGTCAAGTAGGGCATTTACCGCTTCACTACTCACTGCTTGATTAAACCATAGCTGCATATAAAGCGGCTGCAATGTTTCTAAATACCCGCTCAGCTGTGCTTGATAAGGCTGTATTTGTTTTAAATAATATTTATTAAATATATTACTGACAATTTTAGCCTGCTGCTTGTTTTTTCCTTTAGGGCAAATATCTTCTAGTACCAATGAATTTACAAACTGGGTGGCCGTATGATTTAAGCTAATTTGTTCGCGCGCAGCGTGGATAAGCTGTTGGTCAAATTTGTATTTGTTGAGCGGTTCAAGCGCTGACAAAATATCATCGCTGTTTATTGCCATACTCCCTTTAGTTTCTATTTGGTGTTTTATGGTAGTTAGCTTTTTAAGCGCCTCAACCGTGTCGCTAAACCCAGCTGGTTGGGTGCTGAGTTCTTGGCCAGTTAGCTGCCAAGTGCTGCTCAGTTCAGGTTCACTATATAAAACATTATTAAAATAATGAGCGAGTTGAGTTTGTTTTTGGGTTTTTGCCGCTGTAATTTTACTGTGAACGTTGCTTTGTTTATCTAAGGTGTTTAAACAGTTTTGCGCGCTTTGAATAAAATCTATTTGGTACTTCAATTGGCTAGCACCGGTGGCTGTTTTGCCTAATTGATTATTATGCTCGCTTATCAGAACGTTAAGTTTACATTGGTTAATACCAGCAAGTTCAGTTATGCCAATTTTAATGGCAGGTTGCAACGCTTCAACTGGCTTTACTAAGGCTAATTGTTGCAGTGGCTTTGTGTGTGGTTCAGGCGCTTGTAAGGTATTACTTAAGCGAGACAAATAGGTTTTATTTGCCTCACTGGGCTGCTCTGAGCAGCCCAAAAGTACCACACAACATGCCGCCAATAACCAATTAAGCGGCAGTTTGGTATAGATTGATTGTTTAAGTGAGAATAAATGGTTCACGTTTAAATCGCCTATGAACGGTCAGCATCAGTAGTATAGCTGCAACTGATAGGCCAAAGATAATGCCTATCCAAAAACCATGCGGGCCCATTGCTGGCACTATCATGTCTGTTCTTGCTAATACGTAGCCTAAACTAAAGCCGATTAACCAATAAGAAATAAAAGTGATATACGAAATCGGCGCTGTGTGTTTTAAACCACGTAAAATACCGTTTGCAGCTACTTGTAATGCATCAGGAAGTTGGTAAATACAGGCTAAAATCATAATTGATGAAGCAAGAGCAAGTACCGCAGGGCTATCGCTATATAATTGGCTAATCACATCACGCCCTATAAATGTAATAAAAGCGATAAACAACGCAACCATAGCCGCCATAATATAACTTGTCGATACCGCTACTTTTAATTGATCTAAATGATTTTGCCCAAATAAATTACCAATTCGTATGCTAATGGCAATTGAGAGGCTCAGAGGCATCATAAATAACAGTGCAGTCACACTAGCTGCAATTTGATGGCCAGACACAGCCACCGCACCCAAATGCGCAATAAACAGGGGAATACAGGCAAACAAGGTCACTTCAAAAAAAGTAGCGAGTGAAATAGGGATACCGAGTTTGGTAATAATACCAATAGTTTTAAAATTGGGTTTTTCAAAGCCAGTTAATAAGCCTTTGGCATCTATTTTTTTACTCAGCTGGCAATAAGTAACTTGCGCAATAGCCATTACAGTAAATACCAGTGCGGTGGCAATACCACAGCCAGCGCCCCCAAATGCGGGTAGACCAAATAAGCCCTTAATAAAAATATAATTGAGTGGGATATTTACCGCAAGTCCGAGTAGGCTGATATAAAACGCAGGCTTGGTCATCCCCATGCCTTCGGTCATATTTCTATACACGGTAAAAATTAAAAAACCAAATACACCCCATTTAACAAAATGAATGTAATCAAAAGCAAGTCCCGCAATCGCCGGGCTAGTATCTAGCTGTAAAATAACAGTATTGGCAAGCTGCGCTGCACTAAAACCAGCAATACTTAAAAGGAGTGTTAAATAAAGGGCTTGCTGAAAATAATGGCTGATGCCGTTACGATCTTTAGCACCAGCGAATTGTGCAATAACGCCCGTTAATGCTAATAAAATCCCTTGTATTGCCAATAAAATTGGGTTCCATATCCCCGTTGCAATTGACAGTGCAGCTAAATCGGTTGGACTCACTTGTCCGGCCATAATGGTATCAACTACCGACATTAATACTAAGGTCACTTGTGCTAAAAAAACGGGAAAGGCGAGGGAAAGTAAACGTTTAGCTTCCCAACTACAAAAAGTCATAAAAAACAGCTATTCAGAAAAACATGGGCGCATTGTAATCTATTGTGATTGCTCTATCTATGTAGACAATCAGCGAATCTATTAAATTGCTGCATAAGCTTACTTTTGTTGCGAATAAAAGTGCTATTAAGTGAATTATTTTAGCGATTGATACGTTAAACTAGCACTTTGTTAGAAAGAGAAGCGATTTTTATGTTTACCGGTATTATTCAAACTCAAGCAACAGTAGTCTCTAGAACCCATACGCAGGGTGTATTACGTTTAGTCGTTTCTGTTAATGAGCAATACGTAAAGCATTTAGACTTAGGTGCGAGCATCGCTATAAATGGTTGCTGCTTAACGGTAGTTAAAGTAGAGCTTAGTAATCAAGATGTAGTGGCTCAAGTGCATTTTGATGTTATTGACGAAACTTTGCAGCTTACTAACCTTGGACAACTGGAATTGGGTAGTTTAGTCAATTACGAGCGTTCAGTGTCGTTTGGTACTGAGCTGGGTGGGCACATAGTCTCTGGCCATATTCATTGTACTGCCAAAATAGCGCAAATAGTTAAACTAGAAAATAACTATAAAATGCAGCTTAGCCTTCCAAAAAAATGGCAAAAATATGTGTTATACAAAGGGTTTGTATCTATTAATGGCGCCAGTTTAACGGTTGGCAATATTGATGAGCATGGCTTTTGGTTACACTTAATACCAGAAACACTCGATATTACTAATTTAGGTGCAGCTGTTGTAGGTGATGAATTTAATATAGAAGTTGATCAGCAAACATACACTATTATAAACACCGTCGAAAACTACATGCGCCAACATAGCTAAAATATTTGTTCGTCATCGCTGTCCACGTGTAACTCTAACTTATTACGTGCATAGTCTATATGCATATTTAAGTGAATTAGATTACAGCAAGCACTGCATTCTTCATAGTAGTCTTGGTCGCCCATACTGGCATCAAGGTCTAAATGAATATGGTGTCCACAATGTGGGCAGGCGATACGTTGTGATAAAAAGTCTTTCATAACACCCCCTTAAAAATTAAGTTATTTTACCTAGATAGCACATAACGGCTTAATACTAAGTAGCTTGAACTCTGACTAAATGATTTACTCATATTGAGCTATCAACATTGATTTATTACAAATAAATTCAATGCAATTAGCCCTAAAAATAACGCTTGAATAGATTTATTTTGTAGAATTCAAGTATAAGTATAGTGCTTATATTTTGTTTACTCATTTATTTAAGTTTAGTAGTTTTTCAACGTGCTCTTTGGCCTGATTTAGATAATGCCCAGCAAATATGTTGGCGTTGTTTAATATAGGGTAAAGCTGGTAAACAAGCTTACGTTGCTCATAACCCTGAGCTAAAGGATAGTGTTGATTGTAGGCACTATAAAACTCCTCAGGTAGGGGGGCATAGAGTTCACTCATAGCAATATCGACCTCTCGATCACCGTAATAGCAGGCAGGGTCAAATAGGGTCGGAATATTATTTACAAATCCCATGTTTCCGCGCCAAAAGTCGCCATGTAATAATGAGGGCAAAACATGATGATTATGCAGTTGCTCTTTTACTAAATTTATCAGTTGTTCGGGGTCTGCCAGCACAATGTCTTTTTCAGCTAATAGCTGTAATTGCCAACCAATACGTTCTTCTGCAAAAAATACATCCCATTTTTTATGCCATTGATTTGGTTGAGGCGTAGAGCTTAAATAATTGTCTGTATCAAAACCAAACATCGCTTGCTCGTGTTTTTGATGTAACATGGCAAGGTGTTCACCCATCGTTGACCAATGCGTGTGGGGAAGGTCATCAAGTGTAAGCCACTCTAATACAATAAACGCATATTCTATATTGGCGCCAGTTGTAATACAGTCGGGCACCATAAATATACTGTTTTGAGTGAGTTGTTTTAAGCCCTGTGCTTGTGCTTCAAAGCGATCGAGCTCATTCTTTTGCGCAATTTTAACTAAATAATTGTGCTTGCCATCACTTATATGGAAAAGCTTATCGGTTGATGTGTTTTGCAACTGACGTTTATGGGTGTGTTTAAAATCGTAATGGATAGCTTGGCTGATCTGTTGATTGATTGTTTTCCACATAACAATTGCTCACCTTTTAAACCTATAAATAAACTATGGCAAAAAGGGATTAAATAAACAAATTAATCGGTGTAAAATTAAGACTATCAATTTCTGATAGAAATCACTGAAATGGAATAAAAATGAATAAAAGTTTTATCACTAACTTATTGGCAGCGTGTTGTGTTGTTATTGGTTTTGTATTTGATCAAGCCATTGTACTTTCGGTGGGCTTATTTGCACTCTCTGGTGCGGTTACAAACTTACTCGCTATTCATATGCTATTTGAAAAAGTCCCGTTTTTATATGGATCGGGGGTGATTGCGCTCAAGTTTGAAAGCTTTAAAGTAGCTATAAGAAATTTAATACTTACGGAGTTCTTTTCTGAGCATAAAATAGACAAGCTTCTAAGCAAGGCGCAGCCAACGATAGACTTTGAATCGGTAATTGAAAAGGTAGATTTAAATCCCGCTTTCGATAATTTGTTAGTGGTGATAGAGCAATCACAATTTGGCAGCATGCTGGCAATGTTTGGCGGTACAGAGGCGGTAGAGCCAATGCGAGAAAAATTTATCGAAAAAATGCAATTATCACTGGTGCAAATAAGCGGCACCGACGATTTTAAAATGCTACTAAGCGATATGCTTACTCAAGGCAATAACGCGGAAAATTTACATAATACAGTACTCAAATTAGTGGATGAACGCCTAGATGAACTCACCCCTAAAATGGTAAAAGAAATAATTCAAACTATGATCCGCGAACACTTAGGCTGGCTCGTTGTATGGGGTGGGGTATTTGGTGGCTTGTTTGGTTTGTTGGCAGCGCTTATTTAATAATAAATACACGTTAAGCAGGTACTAAGCCCTGCTTAACGTGTTTGATTCGCGTAAATTGAACGTATTAAAACCGATTTCCTAGTTATAATTTGGGTTATTTAGATCCCGCCATAATAACCACCATCGGTTTATTTACCTTTGCCAAATCCCTTATTGATGTGCTGGTGGTAGCCTTAATATTGAAAAAGCGTGCAGATTTGTCTAAATCATAAAGCGCTACAAAATCATTCATTGATAAATCATTGCAGCGTAATTTTTTGCCAATTACATGCTTGTTGGTATGGAGCTCTTTAATTGTTTTGTGCAGTGTCAGTTGTTTGTTAGATGCAACGGCCATGCAAACTTGTGTACCGGGTGATGAATCAGCGGCAACAAAAGTGGTTGCCATTACAGGCGCTGTTAATGTTGCTGCGCCCAATAATACAGTTGAATATAGAGTTGCTTTGAAAGAAATCATAGTATTTGCCTCTTTGTTTATGTGCAACTTAAGTATTGCTTAATGTAGCCAGAATGTTGTTAACTGAATGGGGCAAGCTGTAAGAAGATGTGTATATAAATCGTGCAATTTTGTAGGTGTATGAAAAGTTGTTCATAAGTAACCTGAACTATGGATAATAAATCTATCTCAAGCAGCTATTTTCAGCGCTAACTGCGTTGAATTTACTTGCAATAGGCCCACTATTGACGCGAAAATCCGCCTTGTTTTCACTGTAAATTTCTGGCTGGAGAAAACGAACTAAATTATTGATATAATTCAATATATTGGTAAATCTCTTAACCAAAGTTCAGGTTAAATAATTTATTTTTGACACACTTTAGCGTTTTCATACTGAAATATTTTTTCAGGCTGTTATTATCGCGCCCTAAATTTGTGGCATTTTATATTTTTGGAGCGCAATTGTGAATAAAACGTTAGCCAGTTACTACCAGCAAGCTTATGCGTGTGAGCAACAGCATTTTAACCAATGTTTTTATTGCGGGTGTGAGGCAACAGAGCGCGATCATTGCCCACCATTGCACATGTTACAAAGTATTATTGATTTAGGCGAAGAAGCGGATTTTGTTGCTATTGCGGCTTGTTATGAATGCCATGCATTACTTCATAATGAACGCTTAATGACCATTGATGAGCGTTTTAGTAAGCTTAAAAAGAAACTATCAAATAAATACGCCAAGCCCTTACGTGTGTACAACATGTGGGAAGAAAGCGAGCTTGGCGACATGAGCGATGAATTTGCGCACAGCATTCAAGCGGGCATGAAACTCGGTAAAGAAGCGGCTGAGCGACTCGCCTTTACAGGGTTTAGTTATGCCACTGAAGAAGCGCGCGTTACGGTGCGCGAAAAAACCAAAGAGTTTGATGTAGAAGGCACCGTATTTACCGACTTTAAAGAAGCGCTTAACTATTGCATTACTGTATTAAAAGTACAAAAAATTGATTTTTATAAAATTTTAGTCGAGGATTATCAAGGCGATTTTAATAAGGCATTGAGCCAATACAGGCATCGTCATGATAAAGTCACCGCCGCAAAAGATGGTAATACATTAATTAAAGATTTTTCAAAATTACATAAGCAAAATTCGGATTTTGTAACCCGAACGGTTAAACACTTTATTAGTAAAGATCCATCGCTCACCACAGAAGGGGCACTGGATAAGCTTTATAACAATTATATAAAAAAATAATTACAGAAACTCACCTTAAATAACCGCCTTTTCACCTGTTTTTTTAGCTTTATGCGTTTGCTTTCGCTAAAGTAGTAAAAAAACAGGAGAACCTAAAAACATGCAAAAATTTGCTCCCTCATTGTTAGCTGTTGGTTTAGCAGTGGCTCTTGTTGGTTGCCAAGAAAGCGGCCCGCAAGATGCAAAAGTAACCATTAATAAAAACCCATACCCAAGTACTTATCAACCCGTTGCTACATCAAGCACATTAATTACCAATGCCACTGTATTAACGGGCACGGGTGAGCGTTTAGATGAAGCCGATGTATTACTTGTTGATGGTAAAGTACAGCAAGTTGGTAAAGATTTAACCGCTAACGCAGACACCACTATCGATGCGCAAGGCAAATGGGTAACACCAGGTATTATTGATGTTCACTCTCATTTAGGTGCTTATCCAAATCCGTCGGTTGAGTCTCACCAAGATGGCAACGAAATGACTAGCCCAAATACAGCAGAAGTATGGGTTGAGCATTCAATTTGGCCACAAGATCCAGGTTTTAATCGCGCACGTGAAGGCGGTATTACCTCGTTACAAATTTTACCAGGTTCAGCTAATTTATTTGGTGGACGTGGCGTTACCCTTAAAAATGTACCGGCTCACACCATGCAAGGGATGAAGTTTCCTGATGCACCATACGGTTTAAAAATGGCGTGTGGTGAAAACCCTAAACGCGTTTATGGCCGTAAAGGTGAATTACCGATGACACGTATGGGTAATATGGCAGGCTATCGCACAGCTTGGATTGGCGCTCAAGAGTACAAACGTGCTTGGGACAAATACGATGCTGATTACGCTGCGGGTAAAAACCCAGAAGCTCCACACCGCGATATTAAATACGATACCCTTCGCGGTGTTTTAGAAGGTGAGGTTCGTATTCACAATCACTGTTATAAAGCTGAAGAAATGGCGATGATGATCGACCTTTCTAAAGAGTTTAATTACCATGCGGGTACATTCCATCACGGTATTGAAGCCTATAAAATCGCAGATTTACTGGCTGAAAATGGCTCGTGTGCAGCACTTTGGCCAGACTGGTGGGGCTTTAAAATGGAAGCCTACGATATGGTACAAGAGAACGTAGCGATTGTTGATGCAGTTAAAAACTCATGTGCCGTTGTGCATTCAGACTCAGACACGACCATTCAGCGCTTAAATCAAGAAGCCGCAAAAGTAATGTACAGTGCAAACCAAAATGGTTTTGATATTTCTGAGCAGCATGCAATTAAGTGGATCACGGCTAATGCCGCTAAATCACTTGGCATTGAAGATAAAACAGGCTCACTTGAAGCAGGTAAACAAGCTGATGTGGTTATTTGGAATCAAAGCCCATTTAGCGTTTACGCAAAAGCAGAGCAAGTGTTTGTTGATGGCGCAAAAGTTTACGATAGAAACGATAGCGCATTCCAAGCACAAAGTGATTTTATGTTAGGTCAACAATAAGGAGCACCCAGAATGAAAAAATTATCACGTTCGTTTTCGCTTTCTCTGGTTGCTGCAGGGTTACTAGCATCGGGTGCGGTGAGCGCTCAATCTCTTGCTATAATTAATGCAAAACTGCATACATCCTCAGATCAAGGCGTATTAGAGTCTGCCAGCATCGTAATGAATGATGGCAAAATCACTGCAATTAATCCTAGCGATGTTAAAGCAGATAAAATTATTGATGCCAAAGGTCAAATCGTGACCCCTGGTTTTATTGCCACTGTAAATCAACTTGGTTTAGTTGAAGTAGGTGCGGTTGCGGGCTCTCGCGATGCGGGAGAAGAAAAAGCAGGTATTGATTTTGATGCAAGCTTGGCATTTAACCCTCGTTCAAGCCTAATCCCTTATGCACGTAAAGGCGGTGTTACTCGCGATTTGATCACCCCGTACGGCGGTGACAGCATATTTGCAGGCCTTGCCAGTGTGGTGGATTTAAGCGGCAGCTTTGAAAGCGTAAACAAAAAGCAAGCGGCATTAGTGGTTCATTTGGGTGAGCGAAGCAAAGGCTCTCGTGCATTTACATTGCAAACACTGATCAATAAGTTAGATGAGCACCAAACTAAAGCAAGCAAAGAAGCTAAAAAAGACGATGCTAAGCCAAGTGCTGAAGATAAAATAATGGCTAAAGTACTAAAAGGCGATATGCCATTACTAATTAGTGTGTCGCGTGCATCGGATATTGTTGAACTTATAAAAGTGAAACAGCAGTTTGGGGTAAATATTGTTCTTAATGGTGCGCAAGATGCCGTTGTAGTTAAAGATCGAATCGCAAAAGCGGGTATTCCTGTGATCATCAGTGCAATGGATAACTTACCAGGCAGTTTTGATTCATTACATGCAAGCCTAAATAATGCCGGCATACTAGAAAAAGCAGGTGTTAAAGTACTTTTAACTGTGGGTGGCGATGCCAGTCATAATGTTTACCAGCTCCGCTATGATGCCGGTAATGCAGTGTCTTACGGTATGAGCCAGCAAGGCGCATTAAAAGCGATGACTTCAAATGTGGCTGATGTATTTGGTATTAATGCTGGTAGCTTAGAAGTGGGTAAAGCCGCTGATGTTGTAATGTGGAGTAATGACCCGTTTGAGCTAAGCAGCCACGTAAATAAAATGTTTATTAATGGGGTTGAGGTAAGTACTGAATCTCGCCAAGATAAACTGCGTGAGCGCTATACAACAGAATCAAACATGCCACGTGCATACACTAAATAAACTTGTTTAGTTGAATATAAAAGGCCGCATTAGCGGCCTTTTTTATGAACAGCTTTTACTTATACCAATCTGCAAAGTAAACCACTTAAATAAGCGAATTGGTATTAGGCACAAAAAAAAGGCGCTCTTTGGAGCGCCTTTTCATTCATTTAATGGATTTATACCAGTTTAGATAAAATCTCGTTAAATGTTGTGCTTGGGCGCATTGCTTTAAAAGCTGCATCGTCATTTGGCTGGAAGTATCCGCCAATGTCCATTGCTGGGCCCTGTGCATCGTTTAGCTCGCTAACAATTTGCTCTTTGTTAGTTTCAAGGTCGCTAGCAATTTGCGTAAACTGCGCTTTAAGCTCGCTGTCATCATTTTGCTTAGCAAGTTCTTGTGCCCAGAATAAAGATAAGAAGAAATGAGAACCACGGTTATCAATCTCTTTTACTTTACGTGAAGGCGACTTGTTTTCAGCTAAGAATGTGCCGGTAGCTTTATCAAGTGTATCTGCAAGTACTTGTGCTTTTTTGTTACCTGTTGTTGTGCTTAGGTGCTCAAGTGACGCAGCAAGTGCTAAGAATTCACCTAAAGAATCCCAACGTAAGTGGTTTTCTTTCTCAAATTGTTGAACGTGCTTAGGTGCAGAGCCACCCGCACCAGTTTCAAATAAACCACCGCCATTCATTAGTGGCACAATTGAAAGCATTTTAGCACTGGTACCCAATTCTAAAATTGGGAATAAATCTGTTAAGTAATCACGTAACACGTTACCCGTTACAGAAATTGTGTCTTTACCTTCTTTGATGCGTGCTAGTGAGAACAAGGTTGCATCCATTGGCGATAAAATTTGAATATCTAGGCCAGCAGTGTCGTGATCTGGCAGGTATTTATTTACTTTTTTGATTAGCTCAGCATCGTGTGCACGTTCTGCATCTAACCAGAAAATAGCCGGATTACCTGTTGCGCGAGCGCGGTTTACTGCAAGTTTAACCCAATCTTGAATAGGTGCATCTTTAACCTGACACATGCGCCAGATATCGCCTTTCTCAACACTGTGTTCAAGTAACGTATTACCGTTTGTGTCTACAACACGGATAGTACCGTCAGCTTTTGCTTCAAATGTTTTATCGTGTGAGCCGTACTCTTCTGCTTTTTGAGCCATAAGGCCAACGTTTGGTACGCTACCCATAGTCGTAGGATCAAATGCACCGTGCTCTTTACAAAAATCAATCGTTGCTTGATAAACGCCAGAGTAACAACGATCTGGAATTACAAAGCTTGTGTCTTGTAATTTATCGTCTTTATTCCACATTTGACCGCTTGAACGAATTGCAGCTGGCATAGAAGCATCGATGATCACATCACTTGGTACGTGTAAGTTTGTAATACCACGATGAGAATCAACCATTGCGATAGCAGGGCGGTCAGCGTAAACAGCTTGAATGTCAGCTTCAATTTCTTCGCGCTTAGCGTCATCTAAAGTTTGAATTTTAGAGTACACATCGCCTAAACCGTTATTTACATCAACACCTAGCTCTTCAAAAAGTGCACCGTGTTTTGCAAAAACGTCTTTGTAAAATACTTTTACAGCGTGACCAAAGATGATTGGATCAGATACTTTCATCATGGTCGCTTTCATATGAAGCGAAAATAACACGCCTTTTTCTTTAGCTGCATTAATTTCAGCTTCAAGGAATGCTTGTAATTTTGCAGCGCTAATACGTGATGCATCAATAACTTCACCAGCAAGTAGCGGTGTGCTTTGCTTAAGTACAGTGATATCGCCATTAGCCGCTACGTGTTCAATACGAACATTCGTTGCTTCATCAACAGTTAGTGACTGCTCTGAACCAAAGAAGTCACCTTCTTCCATGCTTGCAACATAAGACTGTGAATCTTTGCTCCATGCACCCATAGAATGTGGGTTATTACGTGCATATTCTTTTACTGAACTTGGTGCGCGACGGTCAGAGTTACCTTCACGAAGTACAGGGTTTACTGCACTGCCTTTAATTTTGTCATAGGCGGCTTGAATCGCTTTTTCTTCATCGTTTTTAGGTTCTACAGGGTATTCTGGAAGTGCATAACCTTTTTCTTGAAGCTCTTTAATTACAGCGCGAAGTTGTGGAACTGAGGCACTGATGTTCGGTAATTTAATGATATTAGCTTCTGGTGTTTTCGCCATTTCGCCAAGTTCTGCAAGTGCATCACCAATGCGTTGTTCTTCTGTTAGGTAATCCGGGAAGCTCGCAATAACACGACCAGCGAGTGAGATGTCGCGTGTTTCAACTTCAACACCTGCCGCATTTGTGTACGCTTGGATAATTGGTAACAACGAATACGTTGCTAATGCCGGAGCTTCGTCCGTTTTTGTATAGATAATTTTTGATGTCATCATCATTCCTAGATAGTAGGCCGCATTGGCCAAATTCAACAATGCAAAGAAATCATCGCCTAATACCTTATAAATAAAGTATTAATGTATGCAATGAGTAGTCTGTTAGGTGTTGGTACTCGTATAACCTAAACAAGGTAAGAATAATCACACCTGACGGACTAGTGTCTTTTATAACTAAAATTTATGTAAATCTAAACTAGCCATTAGGCTAAAGTAATTACGTTTTACAGGATAAAGAGTGTAACAAGCTTGGCTAAAAAGGGCTAGGATTACGCGCTAAACGCCAGCAGTTAAACATCTAATAGTGAAATTATTGGGGTAGATAAAATAAAATCAAGGAGTGGGGTTGAATTAACGAACAATGAAGCAATTAATATGGAAGTGGTTAGGGATTTTAGGGAATTAAGCGAGGATCTAAATAGGTCGCTCGCTTTAGTCTCATATTTACAATCACTCTAAAATATCGCCGTTAGGGGCTATATTAGTAGCGTGTAGACCTTTAGGGCCTTGTTGTAATTCGAAGGTAACATCTTGACCAGCTTTAAGCGTCTTGTATCCGTCCATTACAATAGTGGAGTAATGAGCAAAAATGTCGTTCTCGCAACCGTCTTCTACGATGAAACCAAAACCTTTGGCGTTGTTGAACCATTTGACTTTACCACAAGCCATACTTCTACATCCTTCTATAAGTTGACTAATTTAGTTATCCTAAACTGTATTGTTTGCTAGACTGACTAAGGTTTAATCAATCACCATTTGACTGTAGTTTATTTAAGCAACCAGTCAAGTGTTTTGGGTTATTTTTTAACATTTTATTTATTTTTTTATTCAAGTTTGCTTGAGTTACAAAGACAAGACTATATTTAATTATGAGTGGTATGAAAGATTCTGGTGTTATCGACACCGTTCGCGATAGTGAAAAGCAAAAGTTGCAACCACCGCGAAAATATAAAGTTGTGTTAAACAACGATGATTACACGCCGATGGATTTTGTAATTGAGATCTTGATGACGTTTTTTAATATGGATAGCGATAGAGCAACTGATGTGATGCTGCAAATACATCAGCAAGGTAAGGGCATTTGTGGTGTTTACAGCGCCGATGTAGCACATACCAAGGCTGAGCAAGTTAACCGCTACTCAAGGGATAACGAGCATCCACTGCTATGTAGTTGTGAGCAGGAATAAATACCACAAAGGTGAACTTTCATCTTTGAAGTGCGGTATAAAATTATTATCTCTGTAAGGGGTTGCCAATGCTAAATAAAGACTTAGAACTAACTTTGAACACCGCGTTTCGTGAAGCGCGTACACGTCGTCATGAGTTTATGACCGTAGAGCATCTTTTATTGGCTCTACTCGATAATCCATCAGCTGGAGAAGCGCTTAATGCGTGTGGTGTTGACATTTCTGGATTAAAAACAGAGTTACTTGAATTTATTGATGAAACCACACCGGTTATTTCTGATTTAGAAGAAGAACGCGAAACTCAACCAACGCTTGGTTTTCAGCGTGTATTACAGCGCGCGGTATTTCATGTGCAATCTTCGGGAAAAAATGAAGTGACGGGTGTAAATGTGCTGGTGGCTATTTTTTCTGAGCAAGAAAGCCAGGCAGTTTATTTACTTAAAAAGAATGATATTTCTCGCCTTGATATTGTTAATTTTATTTCTCATGGGATTGCAAAAGGTGACGACGAATTAGGCGATGACACTGACGATATACATGAAGAAGTGCAAGAAGTTGCTAGTGAAGAAGCGAGTAAGCTCGACAGCTTCACCACTAATCTCAACATACAAGCCAAAGAGGGCAATATTGACCCGCTTGTTGGTCGCGACAGCGAAGTAGAACGCACTGTACAGGTGTTGTGTCGTCGTAAAAAGAACAACCCATTACTGGTTGGTGAAGCTGGCGTGGGTAAAACCGCTATCGCTGAAGGTTTAGCGTATCGAATTGTTAACGAACAAGTGCCTGAAGTTATTGCTGATGCGGTTGTTTATTCATTAGATATGGGCGCTTTGCTTGCAGGTACTAAATACCGAGGCGATTTTGAGAAGCGCTTTAAAAGCTTATTAAAAGAGCTGCAAGCTAAACCAGGCTCTATTTTATTTATAGATGAAATTCATACCATTATCGGTGCAGGTGCTGCATCGGGTGGGGTAATGGATGCCTCAAACTTAATTAAACCGCTACTTTCTAGTGGTCAATTGCGTTGTATGGGTTCTACCACCTATGGTGAGTACAAAAACATTTTTGAGAAAGACCGTGCCTTGGTACGTCGCTTTCAAAAAATTGATGTGCTTGAGCCCAGTGTGGAAGACACCACTAAAATTCTTAACGGCTTAAAAGAGCGTTATGAAGCACACCATGGTATTCGTTACACGCAAAAAGCGTTGAAGGCGGCAGCCGAGCTTAGCGCTAAGTACATTAACGAACGTCATCTGCCTGATAAAGCGATTGATGTTATTGATGAAGCGGGTGCAAGCCAACGCTTGTTACCTACCTCTAAACGTAAAAAAACGATTGGTGTTTCTGATATCGAGCTGATTGTGTCAAAAATGGCGCGTATCCCGCCACAAAATGTATCATCGTCTGATAAAGAAACGCTGAAAAACTTAGACCGTAACTTAAAAATGTTAGTGTTTGGGCAAGATCAGTCTATTGATGCATTAACTTCTGCCATTCGTTTGTCGCGTTCAGGTTTAGCGAATGAGAACAAACCGGTTGGTTCGTTCTTATTTGCAGGCCCAACGGGGGTCGGTAAAACTGAGGTTACCAAGCAATTAGCTAAATGTATGGGCGTTGAGTTTATTCGTTTTGATATGTCTGAATATGTTGAGCGCCATGCGGTGAGCCGTTTAATTGGTGCGCCTCCGGGTTATGTTGGTTTTGAACAAGGCGGCTTACTAACAGAAGCGGTCATTAAAAATCCACACGCTGTTGTACTTTTGGATGAGATTGAAAAAGCCCATCCAGATATCTACAACATTTTATTGCAAGTTATGGATCACGGTACGCTAACTGATAATAATGGCCGTAAAGCCGACTTTAGAAACGTCGTCGTGGTGATGACCACTAATGCCGGCGTGCAAGAAACCACACGTAAGTCGATTGGCTTTAGTGAGCAAGACCATACGCACGATGCAATGGGTGAAATTAATAAAGTATTTTCACCAGAATTTAGAAACCGCTTAGATAACATTATTTGGTTTAATCACCTCGATAAAGAAGTTATTTTACAAGTGGTTGATAAGTTCGTTGTGGAGCTTCAAGCGCAACTAGACAAGAAATCAGTTAATCTTGAGCTGACGTCTAAAGCACGTGAATGGTTGGCTGACAAAGGCTATGACAAAGCAATGGGCGCACGCCCTATGGCACGTGTTATTCAGGAAGACCTTAAAAAGCAATTGGCAAACGAAATACTGTTTGGTGAGCTAATTTCTGGCGGTACGGTAAAAGTATCGGTTAAAGATAAAAAGCTGCGTTTTGATTACGAAAGTGATTTAACCCCAGCCTAATGGTCGTTATACAAAAGCCTGCTTTGCGCAGGCTTTTTTATTTGCCAAAGAAATAGACAACAAAAAACCCAGCAAAGGCTGGGTTTTTTGTTTATTAAATGTAATTACTGGCGAGTATCCATTAATTACATTTAATAAACGCTTAAAGCTAGTTTTCACTAGCCAAAAACTAAATCTCGTTTACGCACTTACTTAGCGAGCACGGAATACGATACGACCTTTCGATAAATCGTAAGGAGTCATTTCTACCGTTACTTTATCGCCGGTTAAAATACGGATATAGTTTTTGCGCATTTTACCTGAAATATGAGCCACAACTACGTGACCATTTTCTAGCTCAACTCGGAACATTGTATTTGGTAAAGTATCAAGGACTGTCCCTTGCATTTCGATTACGTCTTCTTTCGCCATGTTTAGCGTAACACCTCTTTAATAGTTAAACGCTGCAGATTTTGCCCAAAATACGCCAATAAGTAAAGGCGCAGGGGCTATTTTTGTAAATTAAATAGCCAGCCACTGGTCATTGCACTGTTTTTGAGCAGGTAAAAACTGCGTTTTATAGTTCATTTTGTCGCATTCATCTATTTGATAGCCTAAATAAACAAATTGTTTTTGTTGCAGTTTAGCAAATTTAAGTTGCTGTAATATCATTACAGTGCCTAAACTAAAGTGCTCATAGTCAGGGTCAAAAAATGTATAAATTGCCGAAATAGCATTGTCCATACAATCAGTTACAGCAACAGCCACTAAGTTTTCTTGATCCCAAAGCTCTATAAAGGTAATGGTTAACCAGCTACAAAACAAAAAGCTTTGAAATTGTGATTTATCAGGTGGATACATACTACCGTCTTGGTGGCGCAAGCTAATGTATTTACTGTAAAGTGGATAGTATTGTTCGCGTTCAACTTGAGAATATTTTACCTCAAAGCGGTTTTTTGCTTTGTTAAGTTTACGTTTTTGCGATTTTGTCGGCATAAACTCATCAGCTAAAACGCGCACAGAACTACACGCGCTGCAAATAGGGCAGTGCGGACGGTAAATTTGGTTACCACTGCGACGAAAGCCTAATGCTAACAATGACTCAAATTTAGTACTACTGTAACAACTCGGATCGAGTATGACCAACAGTTGCTCTTGGCGGTTAGGCAAATAACTGCATTCAAATGGTTGGCTTAGGCCAATACGAGCGGGAAGTTGTTCATTCATAAATCGCGATTAGCTCCTGTGGCTGCCACATACTGGCAGCTGGGGTGTAACACTGTGCTTTATTAAGTTTAGTTAAAAATTCTTCACGTGGAATAACGCTAGCACCTAACGACATTAAATAAGGATTTTCTAATTGGCAATCAATAAAGTGCGCATTATGGCGTTTAAGCCAATTAACCAGCGCCCACATAGCCAGTTTGGAGCAATTTGTTTGATGATGAAACATTGATTCACCACAAAAAACACCTGTTTGCATGATGCCATATAAGCCACCTGCAAGCTCTCCCTCGCGCCAAACCTCTAAACTATGAGCAAGGCCATGGTGATGGGCTTTAATGTACGCCTGTTGCATTTGTGGGGTGATCCAGGTGCCATCGGTATCAATACGTTGATCGCGACATGCTTCTATCACTTCTTCAAAGGCATGGTTTATGGTTACGGTGACCGGGTGCTTTTTTAAATTTTTTCGTAGGCTTTTACTAACATGAAAGTCATTGAGCTCAACAATACCGCGCTCACTAGGCGACCACCACATAATTGGCTCGTGCTCACTAAACCACGGAAAAATACCTTGGCTGTAGGCATTTTTTAATCGCGCTACCGATAAGCATCCACCAATGGCAAGTAAACCATCGGGATCATCTAATGCATGGATGGGATCAGGAAAAGCAAAGTGGCTTTGAGCGAGTTGATAGAGTTGTTTAGTCATAACACCGATTGAATAACTGCATGGTCAAGGTAAAGTGTAACCTGTTGCTTTAAAATCACAAACCACAAATTATTGTGTTGTCCATAGGGTTGAGCAGGGCTTACATTCCTGTTAGATAAATTTTAGACATAAAAAAAGCGCGTTAAAAAACGCGCTTAATTAAATGGTAAACTAATCGAATTAGCTAACCACTTTTACAGGTACTGCTTGTCCAGCGTTAAACTTAGTTGTCATTGCTTCTTCAACAGGTGTAAACGAGGTAAGGTCAATACCTTCAACCGCAGACTTATACTCTTCGATAGTCGGGAAACGACCAAGTACAGTAGAAAGTACTACAACCGGCGTAGAACCTAGTAGTGACTCACCTTTTTTCTCAGATGTATCGGCTACTACACGGCCTTGGAACAGACGAGTTGATGTTGCGATAACAGTGTCACCAGGTTCTGCTTTTTCTTGGTTACCCATACATAAGTTACAACCAGGGCGTTCTAGGTATAGGATATTTTCATACTTAGTACGTGCCGCTGTTTTTGGTTTTTCATCGTCAAATTCAAAACCTGCGTATTTAGCAAGAATATCCCAGTCGCCTTCCGCTTTAAGCTCATCAACAATGTTGTATGTTGGTGGCGCAACAACTAATGGTGCTTTGAATGAGATAGAACCGTTTTTCTTTTCTAGGTTACGCAGCATATGAGCAATAATTTTCATATCGCCTTTGTGAACCATACACGAACCAACGAAACCTAAATCAACAGGTTTGTCGTTGTAAAAAGAAACAGGGCGGATCACATCGTGAGTATAACGCTTAGAAACATCATCGTTGTTCACGTCTGGATCGGCAATCATTGGCTCAACGATTTGGTCCAAATCAACCACAACTTCTGCGTGGTATTTAGCGTTGTCGTCTGGAGAAAGTGCTGGCTCTTCACCAGATTGAATACCTGCAATACGTTTGTCAGCTAAGTCGATTAGACCTTGTAGCGTTTGCGCTTCGTTATCCATACCTTTGTTGATCATGATTTGGATACGTGATTTAGCAAGTTCAATTGACTTAATTAGCGTTTCATCATTTGAAATACAGATTGACGCTTTCGCTTTCATTTCTGCAGTCCAGTCAGTGAAAGTAAACGCTTGGTCAGCCATTAGGGTACCAATATGCACTTCAATGATACGACCTTGGAATACGTTTTCGCCACCAAATTGCTTAAGCATTTGCGCTTGCGTTGCATGTACAACGTCGCGGAAATCCATGTGCTTAGCCATTTTGCCTTTAAACGTCACTTTAACTGAATCAGGAATCGGCATCGCTGATTCACCGGTTGCAAGTGCAACAGCAACAGTACCTGAATCGGCACCAAAGGCAACGCCTTTAGACATACGAGTATGCGAGTCACCACCGATGATGATAGCGCGATCATCAATTGTAATGTCGTTCAATACTTTGTGAATAACGTCAGTCATTGCATGGTAAACGCCTTTCGGGTCACGTGCAGTGATCAAACCAAACTTATTCATAAACGCCATTAGTTTAGGAATGTTAGCTTGTGCTTTGCTATCCCATACTGATGCAGTGTGACAACCAGACTGATAAGCACCATCAACAAGTGGTGAAATCGTTGAAGCCGCCATCGCTTCTAATTCTTGTGCTGTCATTGGACCGGTTGTATCTTGCGAACCAACGATGTTCACTTTAACGCGAACGTTTGAGCCTGCATGAAGTGGTGTATCAGATAGAACACCTACCGCATTACGGTTAAAGATTTTTTCAACCGCTGTTAAGCCTTGGCCTTCATGTGAAATTTCTTTTGAAGGTGCATACACAAGAGGAGTTTCAATGCCGAGCGTTTCAGCAGCAAACGTCTGTAGTTTCTTACCAAATACTACAGCGTATGAACCACCAGCTTTCATGAATTCAACTTTTTGCGGTGTGAACGCTGATGATACATCAACCAGTTCTTTATCACCGTTATAAAGCTTTTTCTCTTTTGTATTGATTGTTAATACAGTACCTGTGGCAACTGAATAAGCTTCTTCAAGCACTGCATCGCCATTTTCATCAGTTACAGTATTGCCGTCTGCATCTACTTTCTTAACCCAGTTTTTAAGATCAAGACCAATACCGCCGGTTACATCAACCGTCGTTAAGAAGATTGGTGCGATACCATTAGTACCTGCAACAACAGGTGCAATGTTGATGAAAGGAACGTATGGACTTGCTTGTTTACCCGCCCAAAGTGCAACGTTATTTACACCAGACATACGAGATGAACCAACGCCCATGGTGCCTTTTTCAGCAATAAGCATTACTTTAGCATTAGGGTGTTTCTTTTGAAGTTCAACGATTTCTTGTTGTGCTTCTTCAGTGATCATACACTTACCGTGTAATTCACGGTCAGCACGTGAGTGTGCTTGGTTACCTGGAGACAGTAAATCAGTTGAGATGTCGCCTTCACCAGCAATGTAAGTTACTACTTCGATTTTTTCTTCGATGTCAGGTAGTTTTGTGAAGAATTCAGCTTTTGAGAAACTCTTTAGTAATTCTTTAGCAATTGCGTTACCTGCTTCGTAGGCCGCTTTTATGCGCTCCATATCAGCATCGTATAAGAATACCTGAGTTTTAAGTACTTCAGCCGCTTGTGCTGCGATTGCTGCGTCATCACCAAATGCTAAATCAATTAGCATTTCAATTGACGGGCCGCCTTTCATGTGTGAAAGCAGTTCAAATGCAAATTCTGGAGTGATCTCTGCAACGTGCTCTTCACCTAAAATGATTTCTTTTAGAAACTGTGCTTTAACGCCCGCAGCACTAGTTGTTCCAGGTAAAGTATTATAAATAAAGAAATGCAGTGAATCTTTACGGTGCTCGTTATTAGTATCTTTAATTTGATTAATTATTTCTGATACTAGTTCAGCGCTATCGATTGGTTGTGGGCTTAATCCAAGCTCCGTTTTACGGGTTTGGATTTCTTCCATATATTTTGTATACAAACTCATAGAAAACTCTCGGTAATTTACTTGATATGAAGTTTAGCATTTTAACTGATTTTACAGTTTCTAGTAATGCCTAAATGAATAAAGCTTTTATTCCTGACGATAATTATAGCTAGTTTTACTTATATAATTTGACGGTATTTGTTGCTCACCCTTGGATCCTATCGCACCTAAGCCATTAATTGTATAAATAAAACTAATTTCAATTATAAGTACAATGAATTTTGGTGTTAGTACAGTTATGTTTGGGCACAAAAAAGGGCTGAAAATTCAGCCCTTTTCTAATTTAGATTCTAAATTACAGATTATCTAAAAAGCGTTCTGCATCAAGTGCAGCCATACAGCCAGTACCCGCAGAAGTGATTGCTTGACGGTAGATATGATCAGACACATCACCGGCAGCAAATACGCCTGGCACACTAGTTTGTGTTGCATTACCGTTAAGACCAGACTCAACTACTAAGTAGCCGTCTTTCATTTCTAGCTGACCTTCAAACATATCAGTGTTTGGCTTATGGCCAATGGCAATAAACACACCCGCTAAATCAAGTTCTTCAGTAGCATCTGATGCCACATCTTTAATGCGAACGCCGGTAACACCCATTTGGTCACCAAGCACTTCATCAAGTGTACGGTTGTAGTGCATGACAACGTTACCGTTCGCTGCTTTTTCAGCAAGGCGGTCAGCAAGAATCTTTTCACTACGGAAACTATCACGACGGTGAATAACATGAACTTCATCAGCAATGTTAGATAGGTATAACGCTTCTTCAACCGCTGTATTACCACCACCAACAACCGCTACTTTTTGACCTTTATAGAAAAAGCCGTCACAGGTTGCACAAGCAGAAACGCCACGACCTTGGAAATTCGTCTCAGACTCTAAGCCTAAATATTTAGCAGAGGCACCTGTTGCAATGATTAAAGCATCACAGGTGTAAGTACCTTGGTCACCGGTTAGTGTGAAAGGGCGCTTAGATACGTCAACTTTGTTGATGTGGTCGAACACAATTTCAGTTTCAAAGCGTTCTGCATGCTCTTTCATACGATCCATTAATGCAGGGCCGGTTAAACCGTGTGCATCGCCAGGCCAGTTTTCAACTTCAGTAGTGGTTGTTAGCTGACCACCTTGTTGAATACCTGTAATTAAAACAGGGTTTAAATTAGCACGTGCAGCGTAAACTGCAGCTGTATAGCCTGCAGGGCCCGAACCTAAAATAAGTAACTTACAATGTTTTGCTTCAGTCATGATCTTTTCCTAAACGTTTAATACGGTTTTAATGCGCCCGATTCTAAGAAAAACAAGCAGGAAGTAAATAAAAGATGAGATTATTTTTTTTCGCAAATTCCGAAGCTGTTCATTAATGTGTACTAGCAAATGACTTACAAGCAGTGCTCGACTAATAAATAGACTGTTAGCCAATAAAACGACGTTAATTCATGACCAGCCTGATTTTTTTTGTTATCTTTTAACTAATTTTGATTTGTCACTGCTTAATTATGTGACCTAAGTGAATAGGCAACTATGTTATTTTGGCAAGAGAAACCCGCATTTGGGTTGACTTCAAAAGACGTTAACGTCTTAACCAATGCGCAAGAATACCGTACGCAATTGTTAGATTTAATTGCCAACGCAAAAAAACGAATTTATATCACCACACTTTACTTACAAGATGATGAAGCGGGTCGTGAAATATTAGCTGCACTACACAGTGCTTCGTTAGCTAATCCTGAGCTTGAGATAAAAGTATTGGTGGATTTTCATCGTGCGCAACGCGGTTTAATTGGAGCTGAAAAGTCAGAGGGCAATGCAAGCTTATATTGCGACGATTTAGAAAAATTTAATTCAAACGTTCAAGTGTATGGTGTCCCCGTAAAGGCAAAAGAATTGTTTGGGGTGTTGCATTTAAAAGGCTTTGTTATTGACGACACACTGCTCTACAGCGGTGCCAGTTTAAATAATGTGTATTTGCAATATAGCGACCGATACCGGCTCGATCGCTACTTTTTAGTCTCGCAAAGCGATTTATGTGACTCAGTAGTCGATTTTATCGAATCAACTTTATTAAGCTCTGAAGCGGTACCAAGAATTGATCAACGACCGCTTAAACGCATGGCTGACTTTAAGCTTGAACAAAAGCAACTTATGCGTGAGCTTAAATCGGCAAGCTATAAAAATGCGCAAGAGTTTAATACCCATGCAATGGGTATTCGTTTATTTTTAGGGTTAGGCCGTCGTAATAACGAGCTCAATCGCTTAATTAAAGCGTTATTTGATACCACCGAGCAAGAGTTGGTGTTATACACGCCGTATTTTAATTTTCCAGCGCCTTTAATGCGCTCTTTACGTCGCTTATTAAAGCAAGGTAAGCAGGTGACTATTGTGGTGGGCGATAAAACCGCAAACGATTTTTATCTGCCACCTAGCGAGCCATTTAGTAAAATTGGTGCACTGCCGTATTTATACGAAACTATTTTGCACAAGTTTGTAAAATCGCAAAAACGCCACATAGATAATGGTAATCTAAACGTATACCTTTGGAAACACGAGAGTAACTCGTTCCATCTAAAAGGGATTTGCTGCGACCGCAAAGTACATTTACTCAGTGGGCATAACCTAAATCCGCGCGCGTGGGGGCTCGATATCGAAAATGGCATCCTGATAGAAGATCCTGAGCAAACGATAATGCGCGACATTGATAATGAACGCCAAGAAATTTTAAAGCATTGTCGTCGTTTAACCGGTCCAAATGATTTAGAAACCATGGACGATTACCCGCAGCCGGTGAAAAAACTGCTTGGTCAAGCTAAGCGCGTAAAAGTCGATTTTATTATTAAACGATTTATATAATACGAGGGTCTGTTGACCACAGACCCTAAAATTTAGATACAAAAAAAGCAGCTAATTAGCTGCTTTTTTAATGCTTATACCTAAATAATGACTTAGGTATAAGCGGTAACAATAATAGTTACGCGTTTTCTACTGCAGTGCGTGGGTCAACATATTCCATGTTGAACGCTTCAGCTACTTCTTTGTAAGTTACTTGACCTTTAATTACGTTTAAGCCTTTTAAGAAGTGAGCGTCATCTAGTAGTGCTTTTTTGTAACCTTTGTTTGCAAGGTTAATGATGAACGGTAATGTTGCATTATTAAGTGCAAACGTCGATGTACGTGGAACAGCACCAGGCATGTTAGCAACACAGTAGTGAACAACTTCATCAACGATGAAAGTAGGATCAGCGTGCGTAGTTGCTTTAGAAGTGGCAATACAACCACCTTGGTCAATGGCAACATCAACAATAGCAGCACCTGGCTTCATTGCTTTAATGTGTTCAGCAGTCACTAGTTTAGGTGCAGCAGCACCTGGGATAAGCACGCCACCAATTACTAGATCAGCTTCTAATACGTGCTTTTCAAGCGCGTCAGCTGTTGAGTAAATAGCTTTAACTTTGTTACCAAACTGTGCGTCTAGTGCACGTAGTACGTCGATGTTACGGTCAAGTACAACAACCTCAGCACCTAAGCCAACCGCCATTTGTGCAGCACTACGACCAACCATGCCGCCACCAATAACAACAACTTTAGCTGGCTCAACACCTGGTACACCACCTAGTAACATACCACGACCGTGGTTTGCTTTTTCTAGCGCTTGTGCACCTGCTTGAATAGACATACGACCCGCTACTTCACTCATTGGTGCCAATAGTGGTAAACCGCCGCGTGCGTCAGTCACTGTTTCATAAGCAATACAGATTGCTTTACTTTTAACAAGGTCTTCAGTTTGTGGAAGATCCGGTGCAAGGTGAAGGTAAGTGAAAAGAATTTGGTCTTCACGTAACATTGCACGTTCAACAGCTTGTGGCTCTTTTACCTTGATGATCATTTCTGCTTTTGCAAAAACGTCAGCAGCTGTTTCTAAAATTTCAGCACCTGCTTGAACATAATCATCATCTGTAAAACCAATGCCCATACCAGCGTTAGTTTCAACAATCACTTGGTGGCCGTGATTTACAAGTTCGCGAACACTCGCAGGAACCATACCTACACGGTACTCATGGTTTTTAATTTCTTTAGGTACACCAATAATCATAATTTTGCCTTGTTAGAACGGGATAAAAATTTTTCACTATTATATTCATGCTAGGGTAGTGTGTCTCACCTTTTTTTAAGGTCTTTGTAGTGTTAGTATCTGTTAAATCGATTTTATTAGAATAAAAAACTAAAAAGCTATGCATAACTTATTAGACCGTATTGATCGCAAGATTTTAGTCGAATTACAACTCGATGGCCGCCTGTCAAATGTTGAACTGGCCCGACGAGTTGGCCTAAGCGCCACGCCCTGTCTAGAGCGAGTGAAAAAGCTAGAGCGCGAAGGATATATTTTAGGCTACAAAGCCGTGGTTGATCCTGCCAAGCTTGGCCAAGGGCTTTCTGTGTATGTAGAAGTAACCATTACCAAAACATCGCCCGACGTATTTGAAGAGTTCAGTGCCGCTGTTAGAAAGCACGAAGAAATTATAGAATGTCATTTGGTTTCGGGTAATTTCGACTTTTTATTAAAAACCCGGGTTAACGATATGTCAGAATACCGAGGCGTGCTCGGTGATATACTATTAAAGCTGCCTAATGTGAGTGAAAGCCGCACTTATGTAGTCATGGAAGAAGTAAAAGGTGAAGAGGGCGTCGTTATTCGTCCTTTTGTTGCTTAATGATAGAGTAACAGCCTTTAATATACTTTTATTGTTGCAGCCAACTTTGCTTTTTTAATAAGTGTACGACTAAATAATAAAAACTTGTTCATAATCAGGCCATCATGGTTAAGATAAAGTGCATCAAAATACATTTCCTGCTAAGGTATTCTATTGCCAAGTGAGTGTAAAAAATAATAATGAGGGATAGGTAATTATGCGCCTAAACGGTGTACAAAGACTATTAGAAACGGGGCTCATCGTCAGCACCTTTGCAGCGGTATTTATTTTATGTGCTTTAATTAGTTTTCATCCTGCCGATCCAGCTTGGTCGCAAACGGGTGAATTTACCAACGTACAAAATATTACGGGTACAGCGGGCGCGTGGGTGGCCGACATACTATTACTTACCTTTGGCTGGCTTGCCTATTTTGTGCCAGCGGCTATTCAGCTGCTAGGTTACTTGGTGTTTAAGCAGCCACACCGTATTTTACAACTCGATTACACCACACTTGGATTACGCATTATTGGTTTTGCGCTGTTTATTACCTCAGCAACCGCTATTAGCAGTATTAATTTTGATGATATTTATAACTTTTCATCCGGTGGGGTAGTGGGTGATGTGATTGCATCAGCCATGATGCCAGCGTTTAATTTTACCGGTACCTCTATTTTACTACTGTGTTTCTTTTTTGCAGGCTTAACATTGTTAACGGGTGTGTCGTGGGTACAATTTGTTGATTACTTAGGTGATTTAATTGTTCGGTTATACCGCTTTTTGGTGACCTATGCCCGGGGCTGGATGCAACGCGAACGCATTGCAGGTAAAGTACAAGACGAGCAACCCGATGCTTATTTTGAAGACGATACACGCCAACAAGAACCTGATCTTGCTAATAAAGTAGCAGACAAACCAAAAGCACTCGACAAACCAACAACTAAAGTAAACGCCCCTCAAGACGACGAATTTATGCCGTTTGACGAGCTTGACCAAATACTCGATCAAGAAATTAGCTTTAGCGCCATAGACGATGAACCTATGGACACCGAGGCAGCACTTAACGCGCTGGATCAAAGCCCTGTGGTTGAACCTGAAAAACCAGCAACAACCGTGGTTTCACCAGCAAGGCCAATTAACAAGCCAAAATCAGGGTTTCAACCGCCGCCAACTGCAAAAGAAAAGTTTGAGCAATTATTAGAGCAAGAGCCACCTCCGGGGCCATTGCCATCACTTGATTTACTCGACAGACCCGACAAAGCTAAAAACCCAATTTCGCAAGAAGAGCTTGATAGTGTATCGCGCCTTGTAGAAACAAAATTACTCGATTTTAACGTACAAGCAACCGTAGTTGGAGTATATCCAGGGCCTGTTGTTACTCGTTTTGAGCTTGATTTAGCACCGGGTATTAAGGTGTCTAAAATTACAGGGCTGTCAAAAGATTTAGCGCGTTCACTTTCGGCAATTAGTGTGCGCGTGGTTGAAGTTATTCCAGGTAAAACCTATATCGGTATTGAGTTGCCTAATAAATACCGTGAAATTGTACGTTTATCAGAAGTCATAAACGCGCCTAAGTTTGAGCAAAATCCCTCGCCATTAACCATGGTGCTAGGTAAAGATATTGCAGGGCAACCTGTGTGTGCCGACCTAGGTAAAATGCCACACTTACTGGTAGCTGGTACAACCGGTTCAGGTAAGTCAGTGGGCGTTAATGTAATGATATTAAGCTTACTGTATAAATCGGGCCCTGAAGATGTTCGTATGATCATGATTGACCCGAAAATGCTTGAGCTTTCAGTATACGAAGGCATTCCGCATTTATTATGTGAAGTTGTGACCGACATGAAAGAAGCGGCTAACGCACTGCGCTGGTGTGTAGGTGAAATGGAACGCCGCTATAAGCTGATGTCGGCTTTAGGTGTACGTAACTTAAAAGGTTACAATCAAAAAGTAATGGAAGCCAAAGAAGCGGGCTACCCAATTATGGATCCATTATTTAAAGACACCGACGGCATGAAAGACGGCCCTGATGAGCTAGATAAATTACCTAGCATAGTGGTGGTTATTGACGAATTTGCCGACATGATGATGATTGTAGGTAAAAAAGTTGAAGAGTTAATTGCCCGTATAGCGCAAAAAGCCCGTGCTGCGGGTATTCATTTAATTTTGGCAACACAGCGTCCGTCGGTTGATGTAATAACCGGTTTAATAAAAGCGAATATACCTACACGTATGGCGTTTCAGGTATCAAGTAAAATAGACTCGCGCACCATACTTGATCAACAAGGCGCAGAAAATTTATTAGGCATGGGTGACATGCTTTATTTACCGCCAGGTACCAGTGTACCTGAGCGTGTGCATGGCGCGTTTGTAGACGACCATGAAGTACATGCTGTGGTAAACGATTGGAAAGCCCGTGCTAAACCAAATTACATAGACGAGATTTTAAATGGCGATGCCACGGAAGATATTCTATTACCAGGTGAAGCCAGCGAAAATGGCGATGAAGAGTCAGATCCGTTATACGACGAAGCGGTCGCCTTTGTAATAGAAACCGGTAAAGTATCGGTATCGTCAGTGCAACGTAAATTACGTGTAGGCTATAACCGTGCTGCACGATTAGTAGAACAAATGGAAACATCAGGTATCGTGAGTGCACCAGGACACAACGGGGCGCGCGATGTATTAGTACCTAATGGAGCAAATTAATGAAAAAATTAAACAGTTTATTATTGGTATTGGGCAGTTTAGTGGCGATGCCAAGCTTTGCTGACGACAGCCAAGCATTACAAGATAAGTTATCGACCTTAAAAAGCTTTAAAGCACAATTTAAACAGAACGTAACCGACGGTGAAGGCCAACTGGTAATGCAAGGTCAAGGCAATATTGCGTTGCAACAGCCATTAATGATCCGCTGGCAGCAAACTAACCCAGACGACACTTTATTTGTATCAAACGGCGATAAAACCTATTACTTTGATAGCTTTGCTGAGCAAGTAACCATTATGAAAACCAGCGGTTTAATTGACTCAACGCCGTTTATATTGCTCACCTCTAAAGACCCTGCGCAATGGGAAAAATACAGCGTGATCGCTACTGACTTAGGCTTTAGCATTACCCCAAATAAAGGCGTAGAAAGCCAAGTAGAGCAGCTTGATATTACTTTTGCTGATAACGAGCAAGGGCTTGCAAAACTGGTAGTTAAAGATAACTCAGGCCAGCTGTCTGCGTTTACATTTAGCAATGCACAGGTTAATACTGAGCTTGATAAAACAACTTTTGAATTTACCCCGCCAGCGGGTGTAGAAATAGACGATCAGAGTAACGGTGAGTAATTTAGGATTTAACTTTGGGCCCGATGTGCGCCCACTCGCTGCGCGTATGCGCCCTTTATCGCTTAACGATTATATAGGGCAGCAACATTTACTCAGCGCTGATAAACCTCTTCATCAAGCGATAGTAGCAGGGCGCTGCCATAGTTTAATTTTATGGGGGCCGCCGGGGGTAGGTAAAACTACGCTGGCGCAAATTATTGCCAACCATGCCAACGCTGAACTAATTCAAATGTCGGCAGTAACCGCTGGCGTAAAAGATATTCGCGATAGCGTAACCCAAGCTCGCGATAACTTACAAAGCCGTGGTCAGCGCACTTTAATGTTTGTTGATGAAGTACACCGCTTTAATAAGTCTCAGCAAGATGCGTTTTTACCGCATATTGAAGATGGCACTTTTATATTTGTAGGCGCCACTACCGAAAACCCCTCGTTTGCGCTTAATAACGCGATTTTATCTCGCGCAAGGGTGTATGTATTAAAATCCTTGCAGGAAAGCGATTTATACACAGTAATAGAGCGCGCACTCAAACAAGACGAACAACTTAGCCAAAAGCAAATCGTGATTGCAGATAACGCTAAACAAGCGCTGTGCCAAGCAAGCGGTGGCGATGCTCGTAAAGTGCTTAATTTACTCGAGCAAGCAGTCGATTTAACCACTGAGCAAAACGGCAAGTACAACGTAGACGAACAGGTACTGAGCCAAGTACTCCCTACGCATTTAGCTAAATACGATAAAGGCGGCGATGAATTTTACGATTTAATTTCGGCGTTTCATAAATCAGTACGGGGCAGTTCGCCCGATGGCGCGCTTTACTGGTACTGCCGTATTTTAGCCGGTGGCGGCGATCCGCTGTATGTTGCAAGGCGCTTATTAGCGATTGCCACAGAAGACATCGGCAACGCCGATCCACGCGCGATGGAAGTGGCTTTAAATGCATGGGATATATTCCAACGTGTTGGCCCAAGTGAAGGCGAACGTGCTATTGCGCAGGCCACCTTGTATTTAGCCAGTGCACCTAAAAGCAATGCGGTTTATATGGCGTTTAATCAAGCCAAACAAGATGCTAAAAACGAGCCAAGCTACCCAGTACCAGAGCATTTACGTAATGCCCCCACTAATTTAATGAAAGACTTAGGCTATGGCGCAGAGTATCGATATGCGCATAATGAAGAAGGCGCATTTGCTGCTGGCGAAAAATACCTACCGCCAGAAATGGATGGCAAACAATACTACCAGCCAAGTGATCGTGGACTTGAGCAAAAAATTAAACAAAAGCTCGATTATTTAAAAGAGCGCGACGCACAAAGCCCAATAAAACGTTATGAGCATGATTAAACTTTACATGATGATAGCCCTTGGCGGAGCGTCAGGAGCCTGTTTACGGTTTTTTATTAGCGAAACCATGCTAAAACTCCTCGGTAGGGGATTCCCTTTTGGCACGTTGACGGTTAATATTCTGGGTTCATTGTTGATGGGCATTTTATACGGTTTAATAGATAAACAAGTTATTGCCGTCAGTCCTGCTAAAACCCTCATCGGAATTGGCTTTTTAGGTGCGTTAACCACCTTTTCAACATTCTCAATGGATTCGTTGTTGTTATTACAACAAGGTCACTTTATTAAAATGGCCCTCAATATCATCTTAAACGTGATGGTGTGTATTTTTATGGCTTGGCTGGGCCTTCAGCTAGTAATGCAAAAAGGTTAAAAAACTAACATGTTAGATTCTAAATATTTACGTCAAGATGTCGAACAAACTGCAGCACGTTTAGCCGCACGTGGTTATGAGCTAGATGTAGCGGTAGTGACTGAACTTGAAGAAAAACGCAAAACATTACAAGTAAAAACGCAAGAACTTCAAAGTCAACGTAACGCCAGTGCTAAAGCTATTGGTCAAGCAAAAGCAAAAGGCGAAGATGCACAGCCATTGCTAGACGCAGTTGCTAACTTAGGCAGCGAGTTAGACGCAGCTAAAGCTGAGCAAGACGAAGTGTTAGAAGCAATTAAACAAATTGCCTTAGCAATTCCAAACTTACCAGACGAGTCGGTACCAGAAGGCGCTGACGAAGACGACAACGTAGAAATTTTAACTTGGGGTACACCAAAAAAGTACGATTTTGAAGTTAAAGACCACGTTGACGTAGGGCAAGACCTAAACGGCTTAGACTTTGAAATGGGCGTTAAAATTAGTGGCGCACGTTTTACCGTAATGCGCGGCCAAGTAGCACGTATGCACCGTGCACTTACCCAATATATGCTAGACACCCACACAGATAAAAACGGCTACACAGAAATGTATGTACCGTACTTAGTTAATAGCGCAAGCCTATACGGTACGAGCCAATTACCTAAGTTTGCGGGCGATTTATTCCACACGTTAGGCCTAGTGAACGATGATGGCGAGCAGCAAGCTGGCTTTAGCCTTATTCCTACGGCAGAAGTACCGCTTACAAACAGCGCACGTGATGAAATTTACGAAGAAAGCGATTTACCTATTCGCCTAACAGCGCACACGCCATGTTTTAGAAGTGAAGCAGGCAGCTACGGTCGCGATACACGCGGTTTAATCCGTCAGCACCAGTTTGATAAAGTAGAGCTTGTACAGCTTGTAAAACCAGAAGATTCAATGCAAGCTCTCGAAGAGCTAACAGGCCATGCTGAGCAAATTTTACAAGCGCTAGAATTGCCATACCGTAAAGTGATTTTATGTATGGGCGACATGGGCTTTGGCGCAGCTAAAACATACGATTTAGAAGTATGGTTACCAGCACAAGACACCTATCGCGAAATTTCATCATGTTCAAACATGGTTGATTTCCAAGCACGCCGTATGCAAGCACGTTTTCGTCGTGAAGGTGTTAAAAAACCAGAGCTTTTACACACACTAAACGGCTCAGGTTTAGCGGTAGGGCGTACACTAGTTGCGATACTAGAAAACTACCAACAAGCTGACGGTTCAGTAGTCGTGCCAGAAGTATTACGCCCATACATGGGTGGACTTGAAGTGATTGGCAAAGCGTAAAATACTAGCTGACAGCTGACAGCTGTCAGTTTTTAGCTATAAGCTTTAGAA
The DNA here is from genome assembly GCF_001661605.1 of Pseudoalteromonas sp. MQS005. Lineage (NCBI taxonomy): Bacteria > Pseudomonadati > Pseudomonadota > Gammaproteobacteria > Alteromonadales > Pseudoalteromonadaceae > Pseudoalteromonas > Pseudoalteromonas sp. MQS005. Next base: position 57,537 of record NZ_LYRQ01000016.1, read on the forward strand.
AGAAAGCCGCTGTTTTAACGAACAGCGGTTTTTTTTGTTGTATGGAGAAGGTGAAAGGGGAAAGAAAAAGGTCTAAGTTTTTTTATTTATTAGTGCATTACTCTTTTGTCTAATATTACTGATCTCCACCATTTTGGTGTTTTTCTACATCCAGTAAATTTAGATGAGAGCTAACTAATTGTTTACATGCGCTTATTCGCTGGTTACATTAGATTAATTATTATATTTTGACATTTGTTGGTTTATAAAGCGACAAATGTAGGATACAGAGTTGTTAGGCATTAGGAGAGTATATGGACATTTTTTCCCTAGCTGTTGGATTTGTCGTTGGCGGTTTTACCGGTGCAGCGGGCACTTTTTATGGTAATAAATTTACAGATCAACGACGCAGAAAGGAAAGCACAAAAGCGGAGTTCAACCAATGGGAATCTCTCAAACTAAAATTTCCAACAATCATTGAAGAGATGATTGAGGACGTAAAGAATCCTGATTTCGCTGGTGTCCGCACTTTTTTTATTAAATGTAGCCGGACTTCAGTGAATAAATCTGAGCCAAGTTTCGAATACCACACTGATATACATCCAGAATTAAACGCTGCGATTCTATATATGCAAGACTTAGGGTACATTGAAGATATTACGCCTAAGAATTGCCCTAAATATCGATTCTATGAGCATTTCTACGACTTGTTGAAAAATGCCTAACAAACGCATCAAACCTGACTCCGCAAGCAGGCCAATTTTTTCACGGCGCAAAAATAAAACCAAAGTGGTCAAATCTTGACTTCAAACCAAAGTGGTCAAATCTTGACTTCAAACCAAAGTGGTCAAATCTTGACTTCAGACATCAGAACTTAAATTCACAAAAGCGCAGCGTCTCTTATCCTCTTTGTGAATAAATATCTTCATTAAAAAGTACTCAGATAACAATTGAGCGTAATTAGTTAAGTTCTAACTATTTGTTAAATATTAAATTATCTTTGGATTTTTCTTCCTTATAACTTACTCTATGTACCTCATTGGCAGATTAATAAGTTGGCGTCATATGCCAAAGGATATTTATGAGTACTAAAAGTAGACGATTACGTAAGAAATTGTATTTAGATGAATTTGCTATTCTAGGTTTTGAATTTACTTGTAATTTAAATGTAACAGAGGAAGAGTTTGATTTATTGCTAGATGAGCTTTTAGAATTCATCGATAAAAGAAAACTTTGTATTGCTGGTGGAGGTGATTGTAAGTCATTCAGTGGCTTTATTTGTTCTGTTCATCGTTTTGGTTCGGCGACTAACCAAGATAGAGCAGACATTGAGCTTTGGTTAAAGTCTAAAGAAAACATTTCAAATATTGTTGTTAGTCAACTAGTTGATGCAAACTACGCAGTGTAATGATTTATCTAAAGATTATTTGGTTGAAGACCAAAATGAGCAAATATTAACTTCATATATCAGAACTTAAATCTTATTGCGGCTTAATTTAAGCCGCTATTTTGCATATTGAGCACGGCGTGATAAGTCGGGTTGTCTCAAGTAAATTCATCCTTTTGTCGGATGGCGTGGCTTCGCCACTTATCCGACCTACGTTAAAAAGTAGGTTGGTTAAGCCGAAGGTGCGACCCAACAGAGTTCTTAAAGCTATTAAAGCGGCTTAATTCAAGCCGCTACTTACCTCTAAAAGCGCAGCGTCTCTTATCCTCTTTGTAAATTAATTTGCTTTAAACAACATCAGCTTTGCCTCTTTTCCATCCGTTAATATCGCCACATTACCTTCAGCAGTGACAAACACATCTCTGAGCCTGCCTGTGGCTTCTGGAAAAATATGAGTCTGGGTGTATTCACCATTCGCTAAATTAATACTGTAGAGCTTTTTATCGACCAGTGTCGTGATAAGCACATGGCGTTGCAGTGAAGGGAAGGCTGCATGGTTAGAGCCATAATACGCCATGCCTGATGGGGCGATTGAGGGCGTCCAATCTACGCTTGGTTTAGCCATTCCAGGGTAGTCTCTAAAGGGAGAAATACGTGCTTGCGAGTAGTCATCTCCGTTGGTTATTACTGGCCAGCCGTAATTGGTGCCAGCCGTTAAATAGTTGAGCTCATCGCCGCCTGCGGGGCCGTGTTCGTGGCTAATAATTTGTTGTGTATCGTAATCATAAACCAAGCCTTGCAAGTTACGGTGCCCGAGTGAATAAATGGCATGCGCGTTAGCGTTTTCATGTTTAATAAACGGGTTATCGGTTGGAATAGTGCTATTTAAATTAATTCGTAGCACTTTACCTAATTGGCTGGTTATAACTTGTGCTTGCTCGCGGTAGTCAAAGCCATCACCACTTGAAAACAGTAAGCTGTTATCGGGCAGTACAAGCGCGCGGCCAGAGTAATGCTGCGGTGTGCCCTTATCGGTGGCGACTTTATAAATAATTTTTGGCGTTGAAAATTGCTCGCCATCAAACGTAGCTTTGGCAATAACGAGCCTGTTTGCATCAAGCTCACCTTGAGCGTAAGTGAATATTATTTCTTTTGATTCACTGTGATTTGGCGAAAGCACTATGTCGAGTAAACCGCCTTGCCCTGCAACGTATAAGCCCTCGAAATCTAGTTTAACTCGGGTTTGTTGGTTGTTTTTAATGATGACAACATGGCCATCACGCTCGGTGACTAACCAGGTATTATTTGGGAGTTTAACCATACTCCACGGTGAATTGAGGCCTGTTGCTAAGGTATCAGCAGTGTATTGCTGTGTTGGTAGCTCGGCACTGGCGTTACACGAAAACACTAAAAGCGCGAGTAGCGTAATACAACGTAAAGATTGTTTACCCTGCAAGCCTTTGCTAGTGTAAGAAAAAAGTTTCATTTTAAGTTGAGATAACCATGCATTTTTTAACACGTATACTCCCGTCATTTTTAGTTTCTTGGTTGCTTACATTCACTCTTGCTAGCTTGTTTCATAGTCAATACGTTGTCAATCAATTAGTTAATGTAGGTGTAGTAGTGGGCTTTAATGATCGTGTTCACTTAACCCTTGAAGATTGGCTTGGCTTGCTACCGACCTATGGCGCTATTATTGCGATTGCATTGAGTATTGCATTTTTAGTGGCTTGGTTTATTGCGAAAAAGCTTAAAAATCAGGGGGTACAATTATTTACCATTGCGGGTGTGGTAGCGTTTGCAACGGCGTTAATTGCGATTGAATCTATTATGAATATTACTATTATTGCAGGTGCAAGAGGTTGGGGTTTTTATGCGCAATTATTTGCAGGTGCAGTAGGGGGTTATGTATTTGCAAAACTCATTAAGGAAAATAAGCACAAGGCAGCGCATCAGGGCTTTTAAGTCAGTATTGGTCAGCAATGTAAAAAGCCGCTATTAATATAGCGGCTTTTGTGTGTATAAATTGCGTCGTGATATCAAAAAATCAAACTAAACAGCTTGTAACCACTTAAGCCAAAAATAAGCACTAACACCGGTAAAGTAAGTAAGTTTACCAACATTGAGTTGGTGTATTTGCCCATTACAGAGCTTTGGTTAACCAGCCACACTAGGTAGGTGGTTACAATAGGCAGTAATAAGCCATTAGCTGCTTGGGCAAAAATTATCACCGCGACAGGGTCTAAACCCAGAGACGCCACGGCGGCACCAAATAATAAAATAACAATGGCGACACTTTTAAAGCGGGTGTTATCCATTTTATTTGACCAACCTAACATGCCACATACTGCATATGCACCGGCAAGGGGAGCTGTTATTGCGCTGGTTAAACCTGCTGCAAATAAGCCAATAGCAAAAAAGTAATGGGCAGCATCGCCAAGTAATGGCTCAAGTTGTACCGCCATGTTGGCAGCGCTAATTTGCCCTGCATCTGTGCCATAAAATGCCACTGACGCGGTTGATAAAATTGCCAGCGTGATCACGCCACCTAAGGTGATAGACACACCCGTATCTACATTAGTTTGCTTAATAACTTTTTGCTTATCACTTTTGCTGTCGTGTCTTGCAGCTAAAACACCTGAGTGTAAAAATAAGTTATACGGCACTATGGTGGTGCCCACTAATGCCAATACGGTGGTAATTGAACCCTCAGGCATACTAGGAATAAACCCTGCTAACACATCACTCAGCGAGGGAGCAGCCATAACTAACGTAGAGATAAACACTAGGCTCATTAAAATCACTAATAAAATAAGCGCGTTTTCAACGACTTTGTGTTTACCGCTGTAAAGTAACACCGCACTTAAAAATGCAATGAGTGGCGTCCAAAGCTGGGCATTAACATGAGGAAATATTTCAATTAATCCCATGCTGGCACCGCTAAGGTTGCCAGCTTCATAGGCGGCACTGCCTACTCCAATGGCGCTGATCACTAAAAATATAGCGAGAGATTTAAATAGGGGAGTTTCAATGTGAGCTCTTAGCGCTTGCGCTAAATCTTGCCCGGTGGCTACGCCAAGGCGCGCCGCCATAGATTGTAATAATATGGTGGCAATAACTGAAAACAGTAATGTCCATATTAGTGCAAAACCAAAGTTTGCACCTGCCACGCTGGCAGTCGTAATAGTCCCTGGTCCAATGAAGGCAGCGGTGACGAGTAGTCCTGGTCCTAATCGCATAATTGACCTTAATAGTACTTTTGTATATTGCTATTTAAAGTTACATCTAACGTTTTATAACGCGATGCCTGTATTATTGCTGCCACTTATATTAAGTGCCTTGCAGCGATAGCCGCCCCTTGGCAAACCCTTTTTTGATGATAATCATATGTTAAAAAAGGTCGCGTAGCATACCAACTTATATATAAATTTAAAGGGGGTGTGGCGCGTTTGCACAAAATTAATACAATCAATAAATAACAGTAATAACCGCTTACCTCAGTTTAGGGCTTATTTAACGGCTTAGAGGATGACTGAATAACCTTAAATTGTTCACAGGTTTATGCCAATAACTATAGGCACTATAAACGCTTTGAACGCATTGTATTCAAACAGAGGGTTTGAATACCCTAAATATCACCCAATTCATGCCATCACGGCTTTAATGGCCTCTAAGCCTTTTCGCAAAGTGCTGGCATCGGTTGCATAATTAATGCGAATACACTGGTGTTTGTGTGCCCAAGCATCATCAATACCAATAAAAAAATTATGCCCGGGAATAATATAAACATCCTGCTCTTTGAGCTTTTGGTAAAGTTGTTCGCTGGTTATTTTTGCCTCTTTAAACCACAGCCACATAAAAAATGCGCCTTCTACTTTGTGTAAGTAAACGGGGAGGTGGGCAAATATTTCATCAAACAAGTTCATTGCTGTTTGTGCTTTTTCTCGATAAAAAGGCAGCACTGAATTTTTACACTGCGGAAGGAGTTCATCTTCATTAATAAGGCGCGTTACTAAACTTGGGCCAAAACTGTTCGGCGACAAAACCATACTGCCATTTACACGGCCAATGGCTTTAATTATGTCATTGTTAGCCACTACAATACCGGTTCGCAAACCCGGTAGGCCAAGCTTTGAAAGTGACATGCATAAAATAATGTTTGAGTTCCAGGTTAAGTTTGCGTCGGTATAAATACACCCTGGGAATGGGTCGCCGTAGGCGTTATCAATGATCAGTGGGATATTATATTGCTTTGCCAATAAATCGAGATGCTGTACTTCTTCATCAGTAATGACATTGCCTGTTGGGTTAGTCGGGCGCGATACACACAGTGCGCTAATGCTGCTGTCGCTTGCTAATACTTGCTCAACAGCTTTAAAGTCAATGATATATTTAAATTGGTTTGATCCACTTTCAGTATTTAAAATTTCGATATCGGGCTTTATTGCTACAAACATATCGTCAGTTAAGCCTTGATCTGCATAGCCTACATACTCAGGTGCCAGCGGAAATAAAACCTTTTTATGGCTTCCATCAGGCATACTGCCAGCTAACAGATTAAATAACACAAAAAAATTGGCTTGGCTGCCATTACCAAGCGCTATATTATTTGCGGTTAAATCCCATGAGTATTCACTTTTTAGTTGCTTGGCCAGAGCTGCTCGAAATGCATCATTACCCGTTGGGCCATCGTAAAGTCCAAATACGTTGGAAAGTGTATTATTAGCAACAAGCTTTTGTAACTCATTGATAAAAATATTATTAACCTCAGGCACTAAGGCCGGATTACCACCACCGAGCATAACAATATTTGGATTGTTACTGTTTTTAGCATCGCCTAAATCTTCCATTAACTGAGTAATACCATTAGGTTGAGTAAATTTAGTGCCGAAGTTTGAGTAATCCATAATGACCGTGTGCCTTAAAAAATGATAAGTTAGTGTAAATTAACACTATGAATTTGATATTGAAAAATTTTCACCGCTTAGATTACTATAGCGATAACCCGCTATAATCGTTTTTCATATTTTAAGTAGGGCAGCCTTATCAGCAACCTTGAATCACACACTAAAACACCTTTAAACACCACAGCAGACGATTCGGTTATTACTGATACGATTCTTAAAATTGCCACTTTTAACTTGTTTAATTACCTTGAGCCGCCTAATGCCTATTATGAATTTGAACGCATATACACCGCAGAGCAGTGGGCTAAAAAGCAGCGTTGGCTTGTAAATTACTTAACCGAACATCAGCCTGATGTGATTGGTTTTCAAGAAGTATTTAGTATTGAGTCGCTTAAAGAATTAGTTAAAGAGCAAGGTTATGCGTACTTTGCCGTGGTAGATGAGCCCCAGGTAATCGACGACTTTATTTACAAACGCCCTGTTGTGGCAATAGCCGCAAAATACCCAATTGCTGAAGTGGCAAGTGTTGAGCATGACCATGAGCTTGCTAAAAGCCTTGGTTTAACTGATGATTTTACATTTAGCCGAAAGGTGCTTAGAGCTACAATAACTTTACCGCATATCGGCAACACGGATTGTTATGTGGTGCATTTTAAGTCTAAGCGCTCAATGATAGAGCTTGATGAGCAAAACAAAGACCTCACACCCGAAAAAAATATTATCGAGCTATTAAAAGCCGATATAGCAGGGACTTGGGGCTCAACTATTCAGCGCGGCAGTGAAGCCACATTACTGATGATGGACATCATTGCACGCCGCGAATCTTCACAAAACCCAATGGTTTTAATGGGCGATTTTAACAACGACTTAGCCGATGGCGTTTTAAGCCATTTACTAACAAATACACTGCGCTTTGCCCCTGCGTTTGACAGTAACACTTACCTTGCAAAATATTGCCTTAACGATGCGTGGCAGTTATTTGCAAAGTCGCAATTAAATTTGGCTAATCAAAATACAGTGGATTTAAAGCGAAAGCCTACCCATTATTTTGGCGCGAGCAGCTTAGTGCTTGACTACATTTTGTTGTCTTGCGAGTTTGACTCAAGTTACGACGACAGCTTTTTTGAGGTGAGCCAGTACCATACTTACGATCGTCATTTAATTAACCCTGAATTTGAGCGTGATGATTTAAGCACCGATCATGGCGTGGTATTGATTAGCTTAGCATTAAGGTCGTAGCGGGTTTTGTTACTATAAATTGTAAGCTAATCTGCCGCTGACATAATTAGTATTAAGGCGCTCAGTAGGTGCCTTGATGTTTTCCCTTTCTTTTATCCTCTGTTTTAAAAAATCACTAATAATTAGTGCATTAACTCTAATTTATATTGATCCACATCATCTTTATTAACGGTGAGAGTGGTAAATTAGTGACGCTGGATTTTTAAGTTCGTTTAAATCGCTTATAACAACTACCCTTGTTGTACTTACAAAGCAGGGTTGCTATCATATAACAAATAGCGTGGTGTATCCTAAAAATTTTTACCTTGACTACCCTCACTTACATTACTTTATACATACATGGAGTTTTAGCACATGACAATTAAATCAACGTTCAAATCTTTGAGTAAGCTCGCTGTATTGGTCATTGTGGGGGGGGCTGGCTGGTATGCTTGGCAAACCTTGCAGCCTACATCATTTGCTGATCAACTCCCTGACAGCGTTGCCTATGGAAATGGGCGAATTGAAGCGACTGAGTACGATATTGCTACAAAATTACCGGGCCGCTTAGTTGACGTTATGGTGCAAGAAGGCGATATGGTCAAAGCGGGTCAAACGTTAGCGGTTATTGATACTGATGATTTAAACGCACAGTTACGTGAAGCTGAGGCGGGGCTTCGTGTTGCCAATGAGTCTCGTAAATACGCATTAGCGATTGTAGAGCAGCATAAAAGTGAGCTTAATTTTGCACAAACTGAATTGCGCCGCTCTGCAAAATTATTAGAAAAAGGCCATATTTCAAAAGAAGTGGTTGATCAACAACGAACCACCTCTGCTATTGCCCAAGCTGCTTTAACCGCGGCAAACGTAAAAGTTGTGCAGTCGGATGCTGAAATAGAAGCAGCGCAGGCACGTATTGAGCGATTACAAAGCAACATAGCCGACAGCACGCTCACAGCACCAATCAATGGACGCATATTGTATCGATTAGCTGAGCCTGGCGAAGTGCTTGGCGGTGGTGGCAAGGTTTTATCGTTATTGGATTTAACCGATGTTTATATGAGTATATATTTACCAACAGCGCAAGCGGGCAAGGTAACAATAGGCTCACAAGCGCGCATTGTTATTGATGCTGTTGCCGAGTATACATTGCCGGCTAAAGTGACGTTTGTATCTGCACAGGCGCAATTTACCCCTAAATCGGTAGAAACCCGAAACGAGCGCGATAAACTGATGTTTAGAGTTAAGGTAAAGCTCGATTCGCAGTTATTAAAAGATCATATCAAACAAGTAAAAACAGGGGTGCCAGGGCTTGCTTATGTGTTGTTAGCGCCTGAAAAAAATTGGCCTACGTCATTACAGGTACGAGTGCCTGAATAATGGATAACGACGATAAAAACATTCAAAAGCCACCAAGTGAAAGTGTGGTTACGCTTACTAAGGTGAGCCATCGCTATGCTAATAATCGCGTGCTGGACAACATTAGTATTTCATTACCTGCCGGGAAAATGGTCGGGTTTATAGGCCCTGATGGCGTAGGAAAATCAAGCTTGCTGGCACTTATAGCGGGGGCAAGGGCGATTCAAGAGGGGGAGGTTGAGGTATTAAACGGCAATATGCGCAGCAGTGGTTTTCGTAATACGGTGTCGCCACGCATTGCTTACATGCCTCAAGGGCTTGGCAAAAATGTATATCCAACACTTTCTGTGTTTGAAAATATAGATTTTTTTGGTCGTCTATTTTCTCAAAATAAAGCCGAGCGAAAACAACGAATTAATAACCTTTTAAAAAGTACAGGCTTAGAGGCATTTGCTGATCGCCCCGCAGAAAAGCTCTCTGGTGGGATGAAACAAAAACTCGGTTTGTGCTGCGCACTGATCCATGACCCTCAATTATTAATTTTAGATGAGCCAACTACCGGAGTTGATCCGCTATCGCGTCGTCAATTTTGGCAATTAATAAACAGTATTCGCGCTGAAAATACACAGATGAGCGTACTGGTTGCGACGGCCTACATGGAAGAAGCCGATGATTTTGATTGGCTAGTCGCTATGGACGATGGAAAAGTAATCGGTACGGGCAGCCCACAAAATCTAAAAGCACAAACTAACAAAGAATCGCTTGATGAGGCGTTTATAGCATTACTTCCTGAAGAAAAACGCCATGATCATCAGCGGTTAGTTGTGCCACCTCGTAAACAAGACATAAACACAACTCAGTTCGCTATAGAAGCAAATGGATTATGTAAAACATTTGGCGATTTTACCGCCGTTAACAAGGTGAGCTTGAGTATTGAACAAGGTGAAATTTTTGGCTTTTTAGGCTCAAATGGCTGTGGAAAAACTACCACAATGAAAATGCTTACGGGGTTACAACCGGCAAGCAGTGGCGAAGCAAAATTGTTTGGTGAAAAGGTCGATGCCAATAACATCGAAAGCCGCAAACGCGTTGGTTTTATGTCACAAGCATTTTCGCTTTATAACGAGCTTACAGTGAAGCAAAACTTGGTATTGCATGCACGTTTATTTCACTTACCCGCAGAGAAAATAGAGCCGCGCGTTAAAGATTTAATTACTCGGTTTAACCTTAAAAAATACAGTGACGATTTTCCTACCGATTTGCCCCTAGGTATTCGCCAGCGTTTATCGCTTGCTGTTGCGGTAGTACACAGCCCTGAAATGCTCATACTTGATGAGCCCACATCGGGGGTAGACCCCGTTGCAAGGGATGACTTTTGGCAGCTACTCATTGAGCTTTCGCGCGAACAAGGCGTGACTATTTTTATTTCGACTCACTTTATGGATGAAGCGGCACGTTGCGATAGAATTTCGTTAATGCATGCAGGTAAAATACTTGCCAGCGATACGCCAGCTGCACTGTGCCAAGCGCGTAATACCGACACACTAGAAGCTGCCTTTATTGAATATTTAGAAGAGGCGGTAAATGCAGCGGGAGCAAGCTCGGCGATACAAGTATCGATAACGGATAAACCCAAAGCATTGGCTACAGCGCCCGCTACTCGTAAAAATAACACTAACCCCACATTTAGTTTGTTGCGGTTATTTGGTTATGCGCATCGCGAAACGCTAGAGTTGTGGCGCGATCCTATTCGCCTAACGTTTGCTTTGCTGGGCTCGATAATTTTGCTGTTTATTTTAGGTTACGGCATTACATTTGATGTTGAAGATTTAAGCTTTGCGGTACTAGATCAAGACCAATCACCCGAGAGCCGCAACTACATTCAAAATATGGCAGGTTCGCGTTACTTTATTCAAAAAGCAGATATTAAAAGCCCGCAAGAACTTGATAAACGAATGCGCAGTGGTGAGTTAAGCGTGGCCGTTGAAATTCCACCTAACTTTGCTCAGCAATTTAAACGCGGCCGTAAACCTGAAATTGTAGTGTGGATTGATGGTTCTATGCCGTTTAGGGCAGAAACGATTAATGGTTATATGAGCGGCGTGTATTACAGCTATTTAACCAACTTATCTTTGCGCACTTATGCACAAGTACCAAACTTAGTGCCAGCTAATATTGAATCTCGCTATCGTTATAACCAAGATTTTAAAAGCATTGAGGCCATGGTGCCGGCGGTTATTCCACTACTATTGGTATTTATTCCTGCAATATTGATGGCGCTTGGCGTAGTGCGCGAAAAAGAGTTGGGTTCAATCATAAACTTATATGTAACACCGGTTAATCGGCTGGAATTTATTATTGGCAAACAGCTGCCTTACATTTTAGTGAGTATGATTAGCTTTTTTGGCTTAGTTGCACTTGCTATTACTGTGTTTGGTGTGGCGCTAAAAGGCAGCTTTTGGGCGCTTAGTTTGGCTGCATTATTATATGTTACAGCGACTACCGGAGTGGGGCTGTTAATTTCGGCTTTTACAAAAACACAAATTTCAGCACTGGCAGCCACTACGGTGGTGGTGTTAATGATTGCCGTTAACTTTTGTGGGCTAATTGACCCTGTTTCTTCCTTGGAAGGGTTTGGGGCGATTATTGGCAAACTGTTTCCGACCACCTACTTTTTAGAGGCGTGTCGGGGGGTCTTTAATAAAGCGCTTAATTTTTCTGATTTATCAGCCCAGCTACTGCCTTTATTCGCTTTTATACCCGTGCTGACTCTGGCCAGTGTATTTTTACTTCCAAAGCAGGACAAATAGCCATGCAACGTCGCGGAAACATTATTAATTTAGGTATTAAAGAGTTGCGTAGTTTATGGCGTGATAAGGTTTTACTGCTATTTGTTTTTTTTGCTTTTACTGGGCTGATTTATGTAGTGGCTTCAGCCACGTCGATAGAGTTAAATAATGCACCAATTGCAGTTGTTGATCACGACCAATCGCAATTATCCAAGCGTATTATTAATGCCTTTTATGAGCCATACTTTAAAACACCAGACAGTCTTTCATTAAGCGATGTTGACTCAGCTATGGATAATGGCCGTTATACTTTTGTGCTTAATATCCCGCCTTATTTTGAGCGTGATGTACTTGCAGCTAAGCAACCTACGATTCAAGTAAATATAGATGCTACGCGTATGTCGCAAGCATTTATTGGTGATAACTATATTCAAACTATTATTAACGGTGAAGTAAATGAGTTTGTGCAAGGTTATAGAACCGTTTATTCACTGCCAATAAAGCAATCGGCGCACATTATGTTTAATCCAAACATGACAAGTGTATGGTTTGGTAGCGTGATGGAATTGATGAACATGATCACAATGATTTCGATTATTTTAACTGGCGCCGCGGTGATCCGTGAACGCGAACACGGCACATTAGAGCATTTATTAGTGATGCCATTGAGCCCCTTTGAAATAGTGATGGCGAAAATTTGGGCCAATGGGTTAGTGATTTTATTACTAACTGCGTTTTCATTATTTATTGTGATCGAAGGTTTGTTACAAGTGCCTGTTCATGGCTCGCCAGGCTTATTTTTATTTGGCGTTGCTATTCATTTATTTGCGACCACATCACTGGGCATATTGTTAGGCACGCAGGCGCGCACTATGCCGCAACTCGGGTTATTGATGATCTTAATTTTATTACCATTACAAATGCTCTCTGGCGGTGTTACGCCGCGAGAAAGTATGCCTGAGGTGGTGCAAAATATAATGTTATTGGCGCCAACAACGCATTTTGTAAAATTTGCTCAAGCTATTTTATACCGAGGAGCAGGGTGGGATGTAGTTTGGCCTTACTTTTTAGCATTAACTGTTATTGGCAGTGTGTTTTTTACTGTTGCATTAATGCGCTTTCGTAAATCAGTGGCGCAAGGTTAGGGTAATATACCAACCTGCATAAATATTTGAACAATTTAACGAATTAAATCACCCTATAACGTTGTTAAAAATTTTTCATTTAGAACAACTAGATATCAAAAATTTTGCCTAGTTATAGAGCAATTTTCTTATCGTTAAAATAGATCCCATATCCAAGCAGATTGGTATTAAATATAACGCGTGTTTTCAAAAAAGTGGCTGTTTAAGATAAAGCCACCCGTTAACGTTAAAGCGCTAATGGGTGGCTACTGAAGATACCATCCGCAATAATAATTAAGCGAATGGGGATGACTTAGTTTAGTCTTGGGTTAATTTCTAAAGGAGATAGCGTAATGGTCGCATTACTGCTTGCTCCTTTATATTCTTGATAGTCTTTGTTTTCAAACAGCGTGTAAAAAACATCAACATAATCGTCATTATTAGTAAACCACTCATCCGGCATTGCTTTAAGTAGTTCATTGGTCAGCTTAGGAATAATGGCATAACCTTGCGCTTGTAAATCAGGAATGCTCGCCATTACTTGCTCTGATATTTCTAATAATTTTATTGCTAGAGTTTTATAGTTGGTGTTGTCATCTTGTTCCATTAAGAGTAAATCAACCGCCTGCCAACGATAACGCTGCCAATGAATTAGCACCTGATTAGGGCTGTAATCGGTTTTGTCATGATCTAAATAAGGTAAATCAACGATATCTAATATTGGTTCATCTCGGGTGGGGTCGATACCCGTTACAATGGCATAAATTTCAGCACCACCTGAGATCCATGGTTCATTGTCATCTTCTAAGCGTATTTTTTTCAATACACTGGTTTGCAGAGGTTGTTCATTGCTTAACTGGTTTTTTGGACTAACCGTGCTTTTACTGAATTTGTTAGCAGATAAAATTCCTCTCATTACTGCAATACCCGCATCTTGTACTTTTTGTTGATCTAATTCGACAATAAAGACAGGTTGGGTCGGCATTTGGTCAACACTAAGATAATGAATGTCACCATACTGATCGAACGCTTCAATCTCGCTCCATTGCGTATCGTCACCAGCGGGTGCAAATGCAAATAAAGGGCGTTCGCCTTGCTGCCAAGCGCTAAGCATTTTATCGCTTGCCAAACGCACTTGTAACAAACTACCGGTGTTTTGTGGTAAACCTTTCAGTTGTTGTAACGCGTTGTTTGCTAAACGAGTATTTTGTTGTGTGTGCATACCTAAAGACGGTAGCTGATCCGCATTCAAAACCAGTTTATATTGGCTTAGCGTTTGTTTAAGATCAGCGTTTAATACACTGTAATTAAGCGCTATTTGTTTTGCGAAATTGCGTTTAATGGTGGCTACGTCTTTGTATTGCGCCAACTTAGCCAAGTTTTCACCTTTTTCGATTTCATATTGAGCTGAAAAAGCGGGCGCTGATACACAGTTCAATAGCGCTAAGGTTACCAAGCATTTGGTTATTTTATTCATCATATTCATTTTACCGTTCCGTTATCAGTAACACTATAAAACAACACTTAGAATAAATACTCAAATAAAAATTATAAAATACGTAATTAGTACTGGTTTTAAGTTGCGCTCAGACTCTAAAAAAATACCAAGACGCTGTGATAGAGTA
>NZ_LYRQ01000017.1:0-71349 GCF_001661605.1 Pseudoalteromonas sp. MQS005
TTTTATTATTTTAATGCCGGCTTAAGTTAACAGAAAGTTAACCAATTAATTCTAGGATATTATAATATGAAAAAGAATAAACTCGCCTTAGCATTAGTTCTTACTGGTATTTGTGCAGCCGGAACTGCCCATGCTGCAAACGATCGCTTCATCATTCAAGTTGATAACAATAAAAAAGGTGTTGTTAAAGCGCTTACTAAAAAACTAGGTGGTGAGATTAAAGTAGATGGTAATGGATTTATTGCCGCAAAATTTACTGGTCAAGATTTAAGTAGCTTAAAAGGCCTACTCAACAACCCACATATTAAACTCATTGAAGAAGATCATAAGCGTGTACCTATGTCATTATTTAACGATGATGTAGGCGATGTAATGCAGCAGCAAATTACGCCTTATGCCGTTTATCAATCACAGGTTGATCAAGTAACTTTTGATGCCAATGCAGGCATGAAAGTCTGTGTTATCGATTCCGGCTTAGATAGCTCAAACCCTGACTTTATTTGGGGCAACATCACCGGTAATTGGTTTGATAATGACGGCCCACATGGGACGCATGTAGCCGGTACAATTGGTGCTGCAGATAATAACCTCGGTGTTGTGGGTATGGCACTGGGTGTGGCAATGCACATTATTAAAGTATTTAACGAATCAGGCTGGGGTTACTCATCTGACTTGGCTCAAGCAGCAGATTTATGTTCTCAAGCAGGTGCGAACATTATTAGTATGAGCTTAGGGGGCGGCGGCTCAAACAGTACAGAATCAAATGCGTTTGCTAACTTTACCAATGCAGGCGGCCTTGTTGTTGCTGCCGCGGGTAATGATGGTAATAACGTACGTTCTTATCCTGCAGGCTACCCGTCAGTTATGATGGTTGGTGCTAATGATGCCAATAATCAAATTGCTGATTTTTCACAATTCCCAAGTTGTTCATCAGGTCGTGGTAAACGTGCAACAAACGATGAAACCATTTGTGTAGAAGTAACAGCCGGTGGTGTTGATACGCTATCAACCTACCCTGCAGGTATGGCTACAGCAGCGAGTATGTCAGCCGATGGCACAGCATATAATTCATCAGCAATGGAAAATGCAGGTCAAGTCACGGCGAGTGCCTACTTTATGGGGACCGGCGAAACAGTTGATCCAGCAGCGGCTGGTAAAGTATGTATGATTGACCGCGGCGTTGTTTCATTTTATGACAAAGTTGCTAACTGTGAAAACTCAGGCGGTTTAGGTGCGGTTATTATCAACAATGAAGCCGGCATGTTATACGCAACACTAGGTGATACCAACGATACTTCAATTCCTGCTGTAGGCGCTGCATTTGAAGATCGTAGCGCATTAGTTGCTAGTACAAACGTGACAATTAATATTGGCGCAACTGATTATGGTTTTATGAGTGGAACGTCAATGGCAACGCCTGCAGTTTCAGGTATTGCTGCGCTAGTATGGTCTAACCATAGCGACTGTACAGGCACAGAAATTCGCGATGCGTTAAAAGCAACAGCGCAAGATCAAGGGGCTGCTGGTCGTGATGATTACTTTGGCTATGGTATTGTAAAAGCGGCAGACGCTGATGCTTACCTTACAGCAAACGGCTGTGCGGGTGGCGATACTGGTGGTGTTGATCCAGAGCCAGGCGTAGATGATATCTCTCTTAGCGCTTCAGGTTACAAATCAAAAGGCACTAAATTTGTTGATTTAAGTTGGAATGGCGCAGCAACAAGCCAAGTTGATATCTACCGCAATGGTAGCAAAGTCATTACCACTGCAAATAATAATGCCTACACCGACAGTATAAATACTAAAGGGGGTGGTACGTATACATATCAAGTATGTGAAGCGCTGAGCACTACGGTGTGTTCAAATAATATCACCGTTAGTTTTTAATAAATTTAGCACTTCGTTATGTTTAAAAGTATAACGGCTAGTTTTATAACAACTTAGTATCCTCAACTTAGCGGGCAATATGCCCGCTTTTTATTTTTGTATTTGCTTGATAAAATCACTTACCACTTCTTTTTCGTACTATTTAATGATCAACCCTGACTTTTTGCTCTCATTTTTACTCGCCAGCTTTTTAATGGCCGTTGCGCCTGGGCCATCAAACGCGTTTTTAATGGCACAAACATTTGCTAACGGGCGAAAAGCAGGTATGCAAAGTGCTTTTGGCTTTGCCTTAGGTGGCGTAGTACATACATTTTTTGCAGTTATTGGTTTAAGTGCTATTTTAAAAGCCTCTGAAACAGCCTATGCCAGCGTACAATATGCAGGTGCAGCCTATTTATGTTACTTAGGTTTTATGATGCTTAAAGGCACGTTTATGCCACCATCTTGTGAGCAAAGCGATAAACCGCATGTTACAACCAATAAAAACAAAAATGTCATGTTTCAAGCCATGATGACAGAAGTGCTTAATCCTAAGGTGGCTTTGTTTTTTATTGCTTTTATCCCACAATTTGTTGACCCTAGCTTGTCATCTGCAACCTTTCAGCTGGCATTTTTTGGGCTACTTTATCCAATCTTTGCTTTTCCGATTGACTGCACGTATATTTATTTCGGCGATAAAATAGCTCAATTTTTTAGAAATCACCCAAATAGCCAGCTCTGGATTGATAGGTTCACAGGCATTGTATTTATTGCCTTGGCTATCAATTTATTACTCTAACTAATAAGAATCAGCATGGATCAAAAAATACAATCTCTACCTGCGCAAAAAAATATAGCCTTAGTAGCACATGACGGCAAAAAAGCCGCGCTTAAGTTATGGTGTGAAAAACATAAGGCCACTCTAAGTAAACACACTTTATATGGCACAGGGACTACTGGGCATTTAATTGAGAAAACAACAGGGCTTGATGTTATTCAATTATTAAGTGGCCCTATGGGCGGCGATCAACAACTCGGGGCGAAAATAGCGGAGCATGAAATACATGTATTAGTCTTTTTTTGGGACCCTTTAGCCTCGCAACCGCATGATCCCGATGTTAAAGCTCTGCTACGTTTAGCTGCTGTGTGGAATATTCCTGTGGCGTGTAATGAAGTGAGTGCCGATATGCTACTTAGCTCACCATTAATGGATATAGAGCTTGAGCGAACATTGCCAGATTACGAAAAATACCTCGCAACCCGACAAATATCTCTATAGCAGCTTACTTATAAAGCATGCTGGCCCATTTAGTAAGGCCAGCAGTTACACTACCAAAGTGATCACCGTTCACCATTTTTATGTTGCCTAAATGCTCACTCAACGCCGCTTTAATTAATGGAGACTGTGCACTTCCTCCCGTTAAGTAAATCACATCGGGAGTGGTATTCGCATCAGTAATTGCCTGTTTAGCCAAGGTAACAATCTGACTAATGCTATCGTCAACAGCAAGCGCTAAATCAGCGACTGAAATATCTTTGCTTAATGAGTTATCTAAAAAGGCTAAATCACAATTAAAACTATTTGCGGATGTTAATGCAATTTTAGCCGCTTCAGCTTGTTGAACTAATTGGTGACCTTGCTTATTTTGCTGTAAGTGAATAAGTCGTTTATAAAGTTCAGGAGCGCTGACATCGCGTAACTGCGCACTGAGTTCACGATAATGCTGAGCACTATAAAACTGGCTCTGTAAATTCACATCGTTAATTTTACAAGCTTGCCAAAATGGTTGATTAGGTAGCGGTAAACCTGATTTAAACGTACTGCCAAGCCCGAGTAACGGCATTAAACCATGGTAGCTCAAAGCAATATCTAAATCGTTTCCGCCAACACGTTTACCACTATGTGCTAAAAAGTCTGCATCTCGCTGGCTATTTCCTCTAAAGCTTGGCCCCATTTGTACAAATGAGCAGTCACTGGTACCACCGCCAATATCAATCACCAATACTTTTTGGTCTTGCTTTAAATCACTTTCATAATCAATCCCAGCCGCGAGTGGCTCATATAAAAACTCAACATCTTTAAAGCCTGCTCGGTTTGCTGCGCGTGTTAAAATACCCACGGCTTGTTGGTTTGACTGCTCACCACCGACCGCTTGAAAATTCACTGGGCGCCCAATAACAGTTTGGCTCAGCGTATACCCTAACGATAATTCAGCACGTTGTTTTATTTTTAAAATCATTGCTGTGGCAATATCTTCAAAAAAATTGATTTGCCCTTGCTTTAAGCCCGTTGCGCCAAAAAATGATTTAGGGGATTTTACAAAATAACCCTCTTCAGGAAATTGTACATATTCACTAATTGCCTCACGGCCAATGAATAGGGTGTCGTCGCCGGCTTGTAAGTCTAGGTCTGATTTAATTCGCGGGAGTGTATTAAGTAAGGGTTGGCGCGCGGTTTTATAGGCATGCTCATGCTCTGAGCCCTGCAAATGCTGCGCAACAAAATCAACGACTAAGGCGCTATGATGTGTGTATAAAGTTGATGGAAGATAATGTTTGCCTTGCTCTAAAGGGATAAGCTGAACACGCTCTTCGTTTAAAACACCCATAGCACAATTAGAACTACCATAATCAAAACCAACAAACATAGATCACCAAACATTACCAAAAAGGCCGCGCAATTTAGCATAATTGCTAAAAAATATATACTGAATTGGCCTACACTCTTTATTTTTCGGGTCTTTCTCGCAAAAAGCTAGCAAAACGCGGTAAACCATTTTTAGTGTATCCGTGGTATCGATAAGTGATTGTTGAACCAATGGCTGGCGGACGCTTGCGTTCTTCATCACTAAAGCCCGTGCCAATAGAAAAGGTTACGCCTTGCTTGGTTTGCACTCGCAATGCCCCGAGCATACCTGTGTATTTACCTTTACCTGGTAAATATTCAATAACTAGCGCTTCAGCATCCAAATAAGGTTTGAGTTTTAACAATGCACTAGAGCGACCACTCGTATGCTTAGCCTCTGCTAAATGAAGCATAACGCCCTCCCCGCCTTGTTTGGTGACCTCATTAAAGTAATCACTTAGTTGCTGATTGTCGCTAAATTGATATTGCTTAACCGCCTTAATATGTGAGCTATTTAACTTAGTAATGAGTGACAGGTAATTTTGATAGCGACGATGAAAAGGCGTGTTTGTATCTGGCATATCAAATACTTGATAAGTCACTGTTTGCCAGAGTAAGTCGTCGGGTATTTTTGTTCTAACAATACCACTGAGAACAGAAAATTGACCCCGCTTGGTCCATAACTCACCGTCTAACCAAACATCAGGCAAAGGGGCGGTAAACCACTTAGGAGGATTAATTGGATTACCTTGGCGGGTAACAAATTGTTTCCCCGTCCATATTGCTCTAACGCCGTCAAACTTTTCACTCACCAAATATTGGCGAATATCGTTATGCTTAGTTTCATCATAAACATCAGCGAGTTGCACCTGCGGCAATTGCGCTAATAAACTCGCACTAAAAAGCGTTAAAAAAATAAATAGGTATCTTTGAATAGTAACCATAACTGCATCCTTGCAAATTTAAATATGGCTTAAACTATAGTTGAGATTGAAGCCATTGCCAAAATTCTTCAAGGTTATCCATTTGCTGTGTTGCTTTACTGAAGTCGTGCTGCTCGGTGTGCTTATTAGCAATCGCTACAACGGCTAAGGCTGCATTATTTGCTGCTGTTACGCCAGTGAAGGTATCTTCAACGGCAATCGCATTTTTTGCAGCGACCTGCATATTTTTAAGTGCTAATAAATAGGGATCACCGGCAGGCTTTGGATTGGTTACATCGTCTTTTGTAACCACCGTATCAAATAAATCATAAAACCCTAATCCTTTTAGTATTGGCTCAGCTTCATAGCGTGCGCTGCCTGTTACTAACGCCATTTTTAAGCCTTGCTCTTTAACCGCGAATAAAATATCTGCAGCATAAGGCATTAAAGGCGGTAAATTGGTTTGAACGAATTTGCTAAACAAACGGTATTTTTCATCCGCTAAATAGCGACTACTCACAGACAAGTTATGGGTTTGTTTTATTTCCTTTGCAGCGTCAATCGTGGGGCGCCCAGAAAATCGCTGGCAAAAATCATCTTCGTCATAACGCACACCAAAAGGCGCAAGTAATTGGCTCCAGCAGATATAATGCACACTTTCAGAATCAACTAACGTGCCATCCATATCAAATAATACCGCTTCAATAGACATACTTTCTCCTTGTTGTTTAGCTGTCTAGCTAATCAGCCTATGCTCTGAATAATAAAAAAGGTGCCTAAGCACCTTTAATTAATTTATGTTACTCGGTCAAGCCTGCTGGTGGCTCAGCATAAGCGTCTTCACCGGTGTCTACATCAACTAACTCGTAACCACGGGCTTTGCGCATCACTTTAAGTACGGGTTTCTCAAATGCGGTTTTTAAGCGCTCAGCATCATCTTTTAGTTCATCTAACGTGGTACCAAACGGCGCTGCACCCGTTTCTGACCAGTTAGTTACTTTACCATTTAGGTTATATTCCACTTCATGTATTTGATATTGCGCCGCTTCATCTTTGGTTGCTTCACAAAAAATTACACGGTAATTCCAAAATCCAGCCATTATTTTTTCTCTTTAATAAACATATGAGCGCTACTTTAGCAGCTCTACAAAAATAAAAAAGCCTGCACTAGGCAGGCTTTTATCAATAATTACAATTTAACGTTAAATTTTTCGATTAGAAAAAGTTAACTTTAAATTCAGCACCAATGTAACGCTCTTCGTTAACCATTGCTGTGTTGTTGTTGAAATCAACACCACCAATCGCTTGTTGCTCGTCAAATAGGTTACGCACGAATGCTGATACTTCATATTCGTAGTCGCCTTGTGCCCATGCATAACCAGCACGTAGGCCTACTTCTGTTAGTGGCTTACCTTCAAACTCAACTGATTCATATAAGAAAAAGTCAATTTCACTGCGGTACGACACATCAGCGTAAGTGAAGAATTCACCTTCAGCGAGTTCTTTAGTGTAACGAAGTGTGATGTTAGAGATCCACTCTGGTGCATGCGGTAAGCTGTTGCCATCAAGCATAGCTTGACCATTGATGATTGGATCTAAAAGCTCCAATCGACTTGGTGCAGCAATACTAAGAGTATCGTCTTTAAGCTCAGTTTTGTTGTAGCTTAAGTTAAATGTTGCGTTTAGTTCGTCCGTTAACACCCACTCAGAATCAATTTCGAAACCGTAGCCAGTTGTTTTATCAGCATTTAATAAACGGTTAAAGTTAGCGCCACCACCTACAGCTGTTAGCTGTTGGTCGTCCATGGTGTAATAAAATACGGTTGCGTTAACACGGCCTTGGCCATCTAACACGTCAGATTTAATACCTGTTTCAAACGAGGTAACAGTCTCTGAATCAGCAACGGTTACTTCATCACCAAATAAGATACGACCCTGAATACTTGGTGCACGGAAACTGTTAGCAATACGACCATACCAGTTTACGTCATCGTTGATTTTGTAGTTAGCCGATAAATCCCAGCTTACGTGATCATCGCTTACATTTTTTTCAATATAAGTCGCAGCACCACCAATTGGGCTAAGCGTACGATTTGCTGAGAACTCTTTCTCATCGTCAGAGTAACGCAGGCCTGCTGTTACTTTTAAATCATCAGTAATGGTGTAGTCAACTGAGCCGAACACAGCCCATGCTTTAGTGTCTTGCTGTTGGCTAACAAAACCATTTAATGCCCCAGCTGGTGCTGAGAAAGTATCATAGCTAAAGTTTTCAATCGTTAATGCTTCGTCAAAGTAAAAAACACCCACTTGGTAGTTTACATCACCAGCAAAGTTGCTTGATAAACGTAACTCTTGCGTGTATTGGTCTTGGTCTGGAATACCATCAGCACTTTCTGAAGAGAAAGGAATAAGGCCTGGGCCCATATAATCTGGGATATAAACCGCACCGTAACCACCATCAATGTCAGCACGAGAGTAAATTTCTGCACTTTCCCAACCAGAGATTGACGTTACTGTGTGGTTAGCTAAGTCCCACTCAAGTTTAAGGCTTGCACCTTGTGATTCCACTTGTTGCGTCGCACGCGATGCGGCATCGTGGTAAACCACATCATTTTCAAAATCATCAACTAAGTCGTTAGTGCCAGGCTTGATAGTATTGGCACGAAAGGCAATTGGAGAGCCATCTAAATCACGGACATGGTAGTTAAATAATCCAGTGAAATCGTCACCTTCATATAAAAATTGAATACGTGCAGCTTGTTCAGTGTAACCACCTAAGGCATCTTTTTGTTCAAAGCCCGGTGCACGATTATCAATGTAATCGTCTTTATCTTGCCAAAGTACTGAAACACGCGTTGATAAACGGTCTGTTAATGAACCACCAACTGCGCCTTCAAAATCAACTGCGCCGCGGCTACCGTATGATACAGAGCCATAACCTTCAAATTCTTGACTTGGTTTAACGGTATCAAATTTAACTAGACCAGCTGGCGTATTACGGCCGAACAACGTACCTTGTGGGCCACGAAGCACTTCAACACGCGCTACGTCAAATACAGGGAAACCTTTTAAAATAGCATTTTCTTGTACAATTTCATCAACCACAAGTGACACAGGCTGTGAAGCATTCAAATCGAAATCAGTGTTACCTAAACCACGTACATAAAAGCGTGGGAATGAACGACCAAATGAAGATTCAATAGATAAACTTGGGATTTTCGCATTCATAAAACGAATATCCATACCAGCTGAGCTGTAAGCATCTAAACTGTCGCCTTGCAGGGCTGAAACAGCAACAGGTACTTCTTGAGCGTTTTCTACTCGTTTACGAGCAGTTACTTGAATAACTTCTAGTTGGTTCTTCTTAGCAGTAGTTTCTTGCTCAGCAGCTAGGGCTGAAATTGAAGTACCTGCTACGGCAGAGAACAACGTTGCATTGATAAGGGTTGCTAACGTAGATCTTTTCATTGCTTTCATGTCGGGGTTAACCTTTTTAGTGCACTCTTGTTCAACGGTTGATGTGTTGCGCAATTAAATAATTACGGATTCAGTCAATTTTTCGCGACTTGCTCTATGCGGCGCGGACCTTATTACCGAGAGTACAAAAACGGCATAAATAAGGCTGACTGAATGCGCGAGATTATACCATGCTGTAATTAATTTACCGCATGCTGAGTGTTAAAAATATAAACTTATTTTTAACACTTAAGCGCACTATCCCGACTTTTAGTGTACTTTTCGCAACTAAACAACCAAAAAGCGGACATATGTCCTTACAATGAATTGTTAAAAAATATAGCAAAATAACGCGGCACTTTTTTAAATACTACTTTTTCACTAATGAACGTGTGAGTGCAATTTCACCATCAATATGAATATCTCGCTGCGGGAATGCAATCACCACATCGTGTTGTTCAAACACTTCATAAATACTAAAGCGAATATCACTGCGCACTTGTCTTAAGCGAGTTTCAGATTCAGCGCAGACCCAAAAAATAGCATTAAAGACCAGCGAGCTGTCGGCAAAGTCATCAAACAATACGGTTGATTGAGGCGTTGTTAATATTGCTTCATGTTCATCTAATACTTGCTGAATTAACTTTTTAACCAGTAATACATCAGAGCCATAAGCTACGCCTACGCTTACCGACGAGCGCGCATTGCCATCAATGAGCGTCCAGTTTGTAACCGTATTTTCTAATAACTGGCTATTAGGGATCAACATATGCACCCCGTCGTTTCTGCGAATGCGGGTAGAGCGAGTGTTAATAGTTTCAACCACCCCTTTTGCAGTGCCAACCTCTAAAAAGTCACCAATACGGATTGGCCGCTCCCACATTAATATCCAACCGCTAATAAAGTTATTAATAATATTTTGTGCACCGAACCCCACACCAATGGCAATCGCACCCGATACAAAGGCAAATGCGGTTAGTGGAATGTTGAGCACCTCAAGGGAGGTAAAAAGTAAAATCGCAATACTTAAAATAAAATAAAAACGCGTAAATAAATGCACAGCATCAGGGCTCATTTTTCGAGCTAATAATGACTTTTTAATTAACTTGCCAATCTGCGTCACCACAAACCACATGGTAAACAAAATAAGGGGGACTTGAATGACTTTTGCTACGGTAATGTGAATGTCGTTGTAGCTAAACAATACGAAGGCGAGAATGTGATTAATTTGTTCTAAGTTCATTGATTTTCCATGTATAAAGTCGCACGCAAATAGTTATTTTTTATGTGCTAGTAATACCCCAAGTTTAGCATGTGGCTAGCTTAAATCTATATTTACAAATTTAAAATAACCACCCAATTAAGCACTCTGAACCCCGCTATTCGCATTTATATTTTGTATTGTGGTCGGTGCTTGCTAAGGCTGTATACACTTTATTGATGATTTTTACTGCTGTTTTTATCTACATATCGAGCTTATGTAATCTAATTTGCGTTTAAATCCCGCTTTAAATCGATAAACTTTGTTGTATATAAGTCAAAATTTGGTAAGTTAACTGGGTTTTCGACTCGAAAAGCCTATTTCGGCTACTATTTTTATGGAGTTATTATGCGTAAAACACTGATCGCCACTACGATTGCTAGTGCACTTTTATTATCTGCCTGTTCTTCTGAAAGCACTCAAGAAACAAAACAACAAAGCACAACACAAGTGCAAGATATCAATGCAAGCAATGTATTATTTAAACCAAGCCCATTACAATACATGGCTCCTGAGTTTGATAAGTTTGGTACCACTGAATACGAAGCCGCATTTGATGCAGGTATTGCACAACATAATGCAGAAATTATGGCAATTGCCAATAACCCAGAACCAGCTACTTTTGAAAATACGCTGGTAGAAATGGAACTTGCAGGTGAGCTATTAAACCGCGCATCAGCTGCCTTTTATAACTTATCAGGTCTTATCTCTAACGATGAGTACCAACGCATTGATAAAAAAATGGCGCCTGTGTTCTCTGCACACTCTGATGACATTTACCTAAATGGTGCATTGTTTGCTCGTGTACAAACAGTATACGACAACAAAGATAAATTAAGCGCTGAAGATCAACGCCTTGTTGATTTTTACTACAAACAGTTTGTTAAAGCCGGTGCTAAATTAAACGATGCTGAAAAAGCAAAAATGCGTGAAATTAACGCTGAACTTGCAAAGCTATCAACAGAGTTTTCTCAAAACGTATTAAAATCGTTTAAAGAAGACGTCATTTTAGTAACAGATAAAAGCAAACTGGCTGGTTTATCTGAAGGTGAAATTGCAGGCCTTGCAGCTGCTGCTAAAAAAGCCGGCAAAGACGGCTACATGATCACCCTAGTGAACACCACGCAACAGCCAATCTTAGCAAGCCTTGAAAATCGAGATCTTCGTGAGCAAATTTTTAAAGCGTCAACCAATCGTGCAGCTAAAACCAACGGCCCTATTATTATTAAAGAAACTAACTTACGTGCACAAAAAGCAGAACTGTTAGGCTTTAAAGATTGGGCTTCTTATGTAATGACTTCACGCATGGCGCAAACTACTGATAACGTGTACGGTATTTTAGATGACCTTGCACCAAAAGCAGTGGAAAAAGCGCAAGCAGAAGCAAAAGCGATTCAAAAAGTAATTAACGATTCGGGCGAAAGCTTTGAACTTAAGCCATGGGATTGGTCTTTCTACGCAGAAAAAGTGCGTGCTGAAAAATACGACCTAGATCCAGCCTTAGTTAAGCCTTACTTTGAAATGCAATCGGTTATTCATAACGGTTTATTCTTTGCAATGGAAAAACTTTACGGCATTACATTTAAAGAGCGTAAAGACCTACCGGTTTACCATGATGATGTAATGGCATTTGAAGTATTTAATGCCGATGGCAGCGCAATTGGTTTATTTTACATGGACCCGTATGCACGTGAAGGTAAGCGTGGCGGTGCATGGATGAGTGCATATGTAAGTCAGAGCGGCTTAAAAGGCACTAAACCGGTTATTTATAATGCGCAAAATATTCCTAAGCCAGCTGAAGGCGAACCAACGCTAATGACGTTTGACGAAGTGTCGACTATGTTCCATGAGTTTGGTCATGCAGCGCACGGTTTATTCTCTGACGTTAAATACCCAAGCCTAGCGGGTACTGCTACAGCGCGTGATTTTGTTGAATTTCCATCACAAGCACATGAAGACTGGATGATTGAGCCAAGTGTATTAGCTAACTACGCTAAGCATTACAAAACAGGTGAGCCAATTCCTCAAGCACTACTTGATAAAGTACTTGAGTCGCAAAAATTCAACCAAGGCTTTGGTACCACTGAATATTTAGCTGCAGCACTACTGGATATGGAATGGCACTCATTTGGTTCTGATAAGAAAGTAGCTGATGTACAACAGTTTGAAAGTGAGGCATTAAAGGCACACGGTATTGATTACTACCCTGTACCACCTCGTTACAAATCAAACTACTTTAGCCATACCTTTGCAGGTGGTTACTCAGCAGGTTACTACGCTTACCTATGGACTGAAGTATTCGCCGCTGATGCCTTTGCTCACATGGAGAACAACGGTGGCTTAACGCGCGAAAATGGCGATAAGTTCCGTAAAGAAATCCTATCAAAAGGTAACAGCCGTGACTTAATGCAAAGCTACATTGAGTTTAGAGGCCAAAAACCAACGACTGACGCATTGCTTAAGCGCCGTGGTTTAGTTGACTAATCGATTACTTTAATCGTTAATAAAAGCCCGCTTGCGGGCTTTTTTAACTTGTTTAAAACGCCATTTAACTCAAACACTTAAACAATATAACTTGGCTATGTTAACCTTAAAAAAAATTAAGGTGCCTTTATGAAATACACGTTTCTCCTCCCTCTCTCATTGCTGCTAAGCACATTGAGTTTTGCTAACGAAAAGCAACATGCCGATATTATTATTAACCACGCGAATATTGTTGATATCGAAAATGCAGTGGTGATCCCCAATCAAACAATTGCCATTTCTGACTCTAAAATTATTGCCCGCGGCGATAACTCACTTAAATTAAACTACAGTGCCACCACGCAAATTGATGCACAAGGGCGCTTTGTTATGCCAGGCCTTTGGGATATGCACGTGCATTTTGGCGGTGGCGAACAATTAATTGAAGAAAATAAGCAGCTACTGCCTTTATATTTGGCCTACGGCGTAACAACGGTGCGCGATGCCGCCGCCGATTTAAGTGAATCAGTTCTAAGCTGGCGCGAGCAAATAAGCAAAGGTGAACTGATAGGTCCCACTATTTATACCTCAGGCCCTAAGCTTGAAGGTAAAGGCTCTATTTGGCCGGGCGACCTTGAAGTGGAAACACCCCAAGAAATGCATGCTGCTATTGATAAACTAGACGCGATGAATGTCGACTTTATTAAAATTACTGACAGCGCATTAACCCCTGCGCTTTATTTACAGGCAGTAAAAGAAGTTAAAAAACGTGGTTACAAAATATCAGGGCATATTCCGTTTTCGTTATCAGTGACTGATGTATCTAGCGCGGGTTTAGACGCGATAGAACATATGACATATTTACTTAAGGCGGCAGCTAAAAACGAAGATGAAATTTCAGCTAAAGTAAAAACCGGTGAACTGAGTTACCGCAGCGCCTTACCCATTGTGATGAATAACATAGATAAAGACACCGCAATGCAAAAATACCGTCTATTAGCCAAAAACAACACCGCGGTTGTGCCAACCTTAATTGGCGGCCAAGTTACGGCTTATATTGACGAAGATAACCACCAGCAGGACGAGTTTTTAAATTACTTAGGTAAGGGCCTAAAAGACACCTACCAGTGGCGCGTTGATCGCGCAAATAAAGATACTCCTACACAAATTAAACAGCGTAAACAACGCTTTGTTCAAACCGCTCAACTGCTACCTTGGGCACAAGAGGCGGGTGTGCCTATTATTGCGGGCACCGATGCAGGCTTTTTAAATTCTTATATTTACCCTGGGCTGTCGCTTCATCAAGAATTAGCTCTTTTTAGTGACTATGGCCTAACTCCACAACAGATACTGCAAAGTGCGACTGTGGCGGGGCCAACATTTTTAAATAAAACCCAGCAATTTACCTCTTTAGAAGTTGGTAAAGTGGCAGATATTATTATTTTACAGCGCAATCCATTAATTGATGTGCGTAACACGCAATCATTACAAGGGGTGATCAGCCATAACCGCTACTATAATAAAGCCGCACTGGAAGACCTTAAAGCACAAGCAAAACAATTTGTAAGCTCACAGCAATAAGTTAATTATTGGGCTCAGTTAGCTGAGCCCTCCCTTTGTTAGTCGGTGTAGTATACACTCGCGTTTTTAATTTGGAGCAAGCAACACCATGGGCTATTTATTTGCCGTCACTCTATTATGGGCGTTTTCGTTTAGTTTAATTGGTGTGTATTTAGCAGGCCAAGTTGACGCATGGTTTAGTGTGTTAATTCGTGTTGCTTTAGCAGCGTTAGTATTTTTGCCTTTTTTAAAGAAAACCCCCACCCCGCTTGCATGTAAACTCATGCTGATAGGCGCACTGCAACTGGGGGTTATGTATGGCTTTTATTACCACTCATTTTTGTTTTTAAGTGTGCCTGAGGTGCTGTTATTTACTGTAATGACCCCGCTTTACATTACGCTTTTAAACGATGCGCTAAATAAACAGTTTAATCCGCAGTTTTTTATCGTTGCGTTTATTGCCGTACTAGGTGCTATTACCATTCGTTATGAAAACTTAGACAGTAACTTTTTAGTCGGATTATTACTGGTTCAAGGCGCTAATATTAGTTTTGCCATCGGCCAAGTAACCTACAAACGATTAATGCTTAATAAACAACTCGATGATAAAACCGTATTTGGTTGGTTTTTTATTGGCGCACTAATTGTTGCAAGCGCCTGTTACGCCTTATTTGGTGATCTTAACAAATTACCAAGTACTTCAACTCAATGGGGCATACTGATTTATTTAGGTATTGTGGCCTCTGGTTTAGGCTACTTTATGTGGAATAAAGGCGCGACGCTTGTCAATGTTGGTGCGCTGGCGGTGATGAACAACTTACTTATTCCTGCCGGTATAATTGTTAATGTGCTTATTTGGAATCGAGACGCTGACCTACTTAGATTAAGCATTGGCGGGGGAGTGATGCTGGTTGCCTTAGTGGTAAACCAAATAATGACTAAATCAGCAAATTAATCACTCTGTAGTGAAATTGTCATTAATAATTAGTAAGGTAGCGTCCACTTTTATTTTTAAGGACAAATAATGAAGCGCATACCTTTTCTGACAACTTTTTTATTATTAAGCTCACTTACTGGCTGTGATGACGATGTAAAAATAGTTGAAAAAGAAGTGGTTGTTACCAACACTGACGTTGAAATTGTTGAAGTACCTACCCCGGTTATTGTTGAAGTAGCTCAAGGCACCAATACGCAACTAGGTACTCGCCCCGACTACTTAATTGACGATATGGCTGACAGCGCACTAAAAACAAAATTAGAATCGTGCAAAGAAGGTCCTTTTTATCGTACTGATTTTTCAATTGGTCACCGCGGTGCTCCAATGCAATACCCAGAACACACTAAAGAATCTTATATTGCAGCCGCTCGCATGGGAGCAGGTGTTGTCGAATGCGATGTCACCTTTACCAATGATAAAGAGCTAGTATGTCGTCATTCTCAGTGCGACTTGCACACCACCACCAATATTTTAGCCATTCCAACATTGGCTGCTAAATGTAGTGAGCCATTTACTCCAGCAAACTCTAACAGTGGCACGCCTGCTTCAGCTAAATGTTGTACCAGTGATATTAGTTTGGCAGAATTTTTAACTCTTGAGGGCAAGATGGATGGCGCAAACACCAGTGCCACCAATGTTAGCGATTACATGAAAGGTACACCCAGTTGGCGCACTGACTTATACGCCACCTCTGGTACACTCATGACCCACAAACAAAGTATTGCACTCTTTAAAGAGCTGGGAGTAAAAATGACCCCAGAGCTTAAATCCCCTCAAGTAAGTATGCCTTTTAACGGTATGACCCAAACGCAATACGCACAAAAAATGCTGGATGAATACACGCAAATGGAGGTACCCGCCTCGCGAGTGTACCCGCAATCATTTAATTTAGCTGACGTAAAATATTGGATTAATACTAATCCTGAATTTGCAGCGCAGAGTGTCTATTTAGATGGGCGCGACAGCAATGCAGGGTTTGATCCAAACAACGCAGCAACATGGCAGCCAAGTATGGCAGAGCTCGTAAACGACGGCGTTAAAATTATTGCGCCACCCATATGGATGCTATTAAGCATAGATAACAACAGTAATATTGTCCCCTCACAGTACGCTATTGACGCTAAAGCCGCGGGGCTTAATATCATTGCATGGAGTCTTGAGCGCTCTGGCCCTCTAAATCAAGGCGGCGGTTATTATTATCAGTCAATTAGTGATGTTATAGATAACGATGGCGATATGTTCACTGTGGTTGATGTGTTAGCGCAAGACGTAGGTGTAATGGGTATCTTTTCCGATTGGCCAGCAACCGTAAGCTACTATGCTAGTTGTAATAACATGCCTGCAAGTATTTAAACTTTAAGGCGTGTTTATTTTATCGCGCTCAGTTACCATATATTTTATATATTATTTAACTGAGCACTTTTATGATCATCCAACACCACCATGCTGACTTGCCTACCCCAACGGGGTTAATGCGCACTACGGTTTATCGCCCACACGCTCACGGGCAATTCCCAGCCATTATTTTTTACTCTGAGATTTTTCAGCAAACCGCGCCTATTGCTCGCAGCGCCGCTATTTTGGCAAGTCATGGTTTTGTGGTACTTGTGCCAGAAGTATTTCATGAGCTTAACCCTATCGGGACAGTGCTTGCTTATGACGATGCGGGTAAAGATAAAGGCAATAACGATAAATGGGCAAAACCGCTTGAATCTCACGACAGCGATACCCAAGCGTTAATCGACTTTGTACAAACACACGATTATTGTACTGGCTCTGTGGGTGCAATGGGTGTTTGTATTGGTGGGCATTTAGCGTATAGGGCCGCATTAAACCCCGCAATAAAAGCTGCTTTTTGCTTATATGCCACTGATATTCATAGCGATACTCTTCCCGCACAAAAAGGGAATAATTCATTTGAACGTATGGCCGATATACAAGGTGAAATCCACTTTATTTGGGGAAAACAAGACCCCCATGTGCCACAACAAGGTCGCGACAAAATTTATCAACAAGCGGTTAGTACGGGTATTAATTACCAATGGCAAGAAGTGAACGCGCAACATGCCTTTATGCGTGATGAAGGCGAGCGGTACGACGCAGCACTTGCTATCACCATGTATCAACAAGCCGTTGCTTTGTTTAACCGAGTGCTTTAAGCGCTATTATTTAAGCATACCTAATGCGGTATGTTGCTTTACAAAATACGCTTTTAAATAATCAATAAACAAACGCAGTTTTTTAGAGCCCGCCGCCCCAGGCGGGAACACCCCATAAAGTTCAATGTCTTTGCTTTTATAATCATCGAGTATAATTTGCAACAAACCCGCTTGTACTTTTGGCCATGCATCATAAAGTGGAATACGACCAATACCATGCCCCGCCTCTACAAACGCAGTGCGTGCAGCAGCGTTATTGGTGCTTAAACTACCTTGCATTGTAATATCGACCTTTTTGCCTTCTTTTTGTAAGGTCAGCGTTTTACTGCCTAATTGATAAACCACCCATTGATGCTTTGCCAACTCATCGGGTGTGGTGGGTTTACCAAAATGCGCAAAATAATCGGGCGCACCACAAATACAGGTACTCATAGTGGTGAGCTTAGTGGCTTGTAAGTTCGAATCGCGCAGTGCAACCCCTCTAATTGCAAAATCAAACCCGTGCTTAATAATATCCACAACGTCATCCGTGAGCTGTAAATCTATATCAATTTTAGGGTACTGACGTTTAAAGGTATTTATTGCCGGTACAATTAACTGCATCCCTACATTTACTGGGCAACTTATTTTTAATAGCCCTTGAGGTTCACTTTTTATATTTTCTATTTGCTGATTAGCGGCATTAGCTTGCTCTGTAATAACACGGCAACGCTCATAATAGGCCATTCCGGCTTCGGTTAACGCCATGGTGCGGGTAGAACGGTTAAGTAGCGTCACTTCGAGCTGTGTTTCTAATTTTTTTAAGTGATAACTCGCTACGGCACGGGTCAGCCCTAATTGTTTTGCCGCTGCAGTTAAGCTGCCCTGCTCTACAATTTGTGCAAATACCACCATACTTTTTAACTGTTCAAACGAGACTTTCATAGGTGCTCCAATGCGGTTTTAACTTCAACCCTCCCATTGTATCAATTATTGAATCAATTAAGTTAAATTTATCATCGTTGTTTAAAGCTCTCTTAGTGCATATAGTATTTATCAAGCAAGATTAATTAATTTAAATCATCATAAGGAATACCTTACATGGCTAAAAAAATACTAATGGTTCTTACATCACATGCAGAGCTTGGTAACACTGGCGAAAAAACTGGTTTTTGGGTAGAAGAATTTGCAGCCCCTTATTACGCATTTATTGATGCAGGTATTGAAGTAACATTGGCTTCTCCAAACGGCGGTCAGCCACCGATTGACCCAACTAGTACACTTGCTGATTTTCAAACTGAGGCAACCAAACGTTACGATGCAGACAGTGGTGCACAAACACTGATGGCAAATACCAAAGTTTTAAGCGAAGTAAACTCTTCTGATTACGACGCCGTATTCTACCCTGGTGGTCACGGCCCTTTATGGGATTTAGTCGATAACACCGATTCTGTATCGCTCATTGAAAGCTTTATTAAAGAGCAAAAACCAGTCGCTGGCGTGTGTCATGCAAGTGCGGTATTTTTAAATGCTAAAGACGCTGATGGCAATGCATTAGTCGCCGGTAAAAAAGTAACGGGCTTTACTAACAGCGAAGAAGCTGCTGTACAACTTACTGACATTGTTCCATTTTTAGTTGAAGACGAACTTATCAAAAAAGGTGGCGATTACCAAAAAACCGATGACTGGGGCGTACTTGCTCTAGAAGATGGTTTATTGATCACCGGTCAAAACCCAGCAAGCTCAGAACTTGCAGCTAAAAAGCTATTAACTAAACTAGGTTAATAGCAGCCAACAACTCAAATCAGCACAGCATTTTATGCTGTGCTTTTTTAATTGCTTTTCATTACCTTATACAATTCCTATACTGGCAACACTTTCGGTAAATTAGGATCACACTATGGCCACTAAACCAAACACGCTTTCACTTATTACCAGTACCCGTTTTGCTATTTTTAGCATTATTATTATTTGTTTTGTATTGCAGCTTATTAATAGCCTACCTGGCATTAATTTAAACGGTTTAGGTATTTATCCAAGAAGTATTCAAGGGTTGGTTGGTATTCTTTGTGCTCCCTTTTTACACGGTAGCTGGTGGCATTTTGCCAGTAATATGTTGCCATTTGCTGTATTAAGCTGGTTAATTTGCCAGTACAGCGTACAGCGCTTTTATAGTGTATTTATATTCACCGCTTTAGTAGGTGGCTTATTAGTTTGGATGTTTGCCCGCAGTAATATTCATGTGGGTCTAAGCGGTGTCATCTATGGTTTGTGGGGATTTATTTTATGCTATGGCATTGTAAGGCGTTCATTTAAATCGATTTTCATCGCTATTATCGTAGCATTTTTATACAGTGGCTTTATCTGGGGCGTATTACCGCAGCGTTTTCATATCTCGTTTGAGAGCCATTTTTTTGGTGCATTAAGTGGATTGTTTTTAGGTTATAAACTAGCAAAAGCAGATAAATTAAAAAATCAGCAAGCAACAACTAAAACACGCGTTTAATAAAGATAGAGGTTATTTATGAGTGAAAACAACGAATACATCCCGCCTAAAGTATGGACATGGGACAGTGAAAGTGGTGGTAAATTTGCTAGTATAAATCGCCCCATTGCAGGCGCTACTCATGACAAAACATTACCGATTGGCGAACATCCATTTCAGCTTTATTCGCTGGCAACACCCAATGGCCAAAAAGTTAGTATTATGTTTGAAGAGCTTTTAGAGCTTGGCTTAACCGATGCCGAATACGATGCGTATTTAATTAATATTGGTGAAGGCGATCAGTTTGGCTCTGACTTTGTTGATATAAACCCGAACTCAAAAATACCCGCGCTGATGGATCATTCAACCACACCGCCAACACGCATATTTGAGTCAGGTGCTATTTTACAATACTTAGGCGAAAAATTTGATGCCTTTATTCCTAATGATCTCAAAGCCAAAACAGAGTGTCGTAACTGGCTATTTTGGCAAATGGGCTCAGCACCTTACTTAGGCGGTGGGTTTGGCCACTTTTACAGTTATGCACCGAGTAAAATGCAATACCCGATTGACCGCTTTACCATGGAAACTAAGCGCCAGCTTGATGTACTAAACCGCCATTTAAGTGACAATGAATACATGGCTGGCAGTAAATATTCAATTGCCGACATTGCTATTTGGCCGTGGTATGGCTCACTGGTTTTAGGTGATCTATACGACGCGGCAGAGTTTTTAGATGTGGCATCTTATACCCATGTGGTTCGTTGGGCTAAACAAGTGGCTGCACGTCCAGGCGTAAAACGAGGTCGTCGCGTTAATCGTACGTGGGGCCCGGAAGAAGAGCAAATGGCAGAGCGCCACACGGCCCAAGACTTTAAATAAAAGTCAAAACAGTTCAATAAGCCAGCTGCTTAGCTGGCTTTTTTATGTCCATTAATAAAAAATATGAATCATATTTCAGTTTCATATTTTATAAAAAATTAAATAATTTCCTTTTAAAACAGGAAAACACGCCAAAATGGACTAACTTTAATAGAAATTACTAATATAAAGTTTATTATGCGATCTTTGGTTTGTGTACTCCTCTTAAGTGTACTTTATATTGCAGCATTTCCTTTAAGTGCACGCAGCGAAGATGTAAAAACATTAACGCTCTACCATGACTCAGACTATTCAAACCATTACGAATCGGCCTATGCAATGAAGATGGGGGTGCTGACTGCTTTAGCAGAGATTAATAATAACGTGCAAGATTATCAGCTCACACTGATTGAAAAAGACAACCGAGGTAATGCGAATCGCAGCTTATTGCACATGCAGCAGTTTCTAAAAGACCCCAATGCACTGGTTTTTATTGGTGGATTGCACTCCCCGCCCTATATAAAAAACAGAGAGTTCATCAATAAAAACAAACTATTACTACTACTGCCTTGGGCTGCAGGAGGGTCTATTACCCGATACCCTAGCGATGATAACTGGGTATTTAGGCTCTCGGTAGATGATACAAAAGCCGGTTATAGAATGGCACAATTTGCAACGCAAACTCTAAATTGCAAAAATCCGCTCTTACTTTTAGAAGACACGCCATGGGGAAAATCAAACAACAACACCATGCTTAAGGCCTTTGGTGATATAAAACCACAAGTAAAATGGTTTAACTGGAACACAAAAATAAATAACGCCAAATTAATGCTACATCAAATAAAAAATACACCTGCAGAGTGTATTTTATTTGTTGGAAATGCCATTGAGGGGGCTGTATTTATAAATGCGATGGCAAGTTTTGCCAAAAATGAACGCCTTCCTATTGTTAGTCATTGGGGAATAACGGGTGGGGGTATTTTTGCCAACGTTGAGCAAGCCATAAAATCAAACTTGAGCTTACATTTTATACAAAGCTGTTTTTCATTTTTAAAAACGCCGCAAACCGCTTTAACTAAAAATGTTATAGCACAAAGCTTATCCCTCAAGCCTACCCCTGTAGCACCCACTGAGTTAATTTCTCCGGCTGGATTTATTCATGCCTACGACTTAACAAAACTATTGTTACAGGGCATATCACAAATAACTTTAACCGATAATACAGAGCACAACAGAGCAAAAATTAAACATGCACTTGAGAACTTAACCATGCCAGTTAATGGCTTAATAAAACAATACCAACGTCCTTTTGCTGTGTGGTCAGCTAATAATATTGATGCCCACGAAGCACTTGGTTTTGACGATTTATGCATGGCAAATTATCAGCCAGATGGAAAAATACACATTATCGAAAACCCAATAGGCAATGTTGAGTAATGCGAGCATTAATAAATAAAAAACTTAAGCTCTCAACAAATAATGCTTTTTATACTTTTTTAGCATTGAGCTTAATATTATCAGTGACTATTTCTTTACTGTTTGTTGGTCATCGCGCAAATACAGCTATTTATGATTTGCAAAGTAAAAGTCTTGAGATTGAATCTAAACTCACCACCAGCTACCTCACACTATTTTTAGAAACAAGAACACAAATTCTTAATGACCTTGCTCGTCAACCTATTTTATCTAACGCCATAATGGGGGCAGACACCTCAAAAGCGCTACTCCAAGATTACCTTTCTCAATATAAAATAATGGGTAGCACCGAAAAAATAACGATTATAAACGTATTAAAAGAGGTGGTTTTTAGTAACGACCCTTTGCTTAACGAGCTGAGTATAATTGAGCAACCATGGATAAATAGCTTACTTGAAGAGCATACAGAAAAGGCGGTGATATTAAATAAGCCAACCAATACCGACCTATTCACCATTGCGGTGCCTATAAAATATAATAACTTTACTGAGGGCGTGCTTATGGTGCAATTTAATACGCCAATGACCCAGTTACTACCGACCGACTTTGACCGTGAAAGCCATGGACTGACTTTAGCAGGCCCATGGGTTTATTATTCTAATTTAAATCAAGATGACGAGTATGTCAGTATTAACCAAAACCTCATTGGCAATACAGATATAACATTAAACTACTACATTACTGCCAATTTAATTGCTGCTAAAACTACTCGCTTCATAATCGATATTGCTATATCAATTATTGTAAGTATGGCTTTATCGTCGTTATTCCTGTTTGTATTTGGTCGGCACTTACTACTAAACCCGTTTAAGCTTTTAGAATCCTCAAGAGAAGCGATAAAGCAAAGTGAAGCGCGTTACGAACTGGCGGTTAAGGGAAGTAATGATGGTATTTGGGATTGGGATATTGTTACAAATGAAGTATATTTTTCTCCCCGTATTAGCGTATTGCTTGGCTACGACGAAAACGATAAAAACGCTTTGCCTCACTGTGCTGATGCACTTTATAAGTTACTTCACCCTGATGATATAACCAAGCATAAAAAGCAAATAGCAAATCACTTAATTAGCAACATTCCCTTTAATTACGATTATAGATTAAAGACTAAATCAGGCGCTTATCGTTATTTTACAGTAAAAGGGATGGCACTGCGCAATGAGCATAATAAAGCAATTAGAATGGCAGGCTCTGTAACTGACATTACTGAGCAAAAACGTTCTCAAAAAGCATTAAAACAAGCAAAAGAGCAAAATGATTTATTAGCGCAGGCAATCGAATCGTGTAATGTGGGTATTTCTATAGCCGATGCGAGTGTGCAAGGCTTTCCTTTAGTCTTTTTAAACTCTGAATTTGAAAAAATAACAGGCTATAGTAAAGAGGAAATGCTAGGAATAAATTGCAGCTTACTTCAAGGGCCAAACACCGATAAGAACGCAATAGATATTATTACTAATGCAATAAAAACATTAAAAACTCAACGTATAGAAATACTAAATTATAAAAAAGATGGCACGGAATTTTGGAATAGCCTACAAATCTCACCTGTTTTTAACGAGCAGCAACAACTCACAGCTTATGTGGGAATTCAGCAAGATATCACTGAGCAAAAAGCAGCGAATCAATTATTAATTGAAGCAAAAGCGGCGGCTGAACAGGCTAACATTGCCAAAAGCGAGTTTTTAGCAGCAATGAGTCATGAAATTCGCACGCCTATGAATGGCGTATTAGGCATGCTTAATTTGATTTTAGATAGCTCATTAAATGAAAAACAACACCATCAGGTAAGCATTGCACTCAATAGTGCAAACTCCTTATTAAATATTATTAACGATATTTTAGACTTTTCAAAAGTGGATGCCGGTAAGCTTGAGCTTGAGGAGTTAGAGTTTAATCTTTGTAACATGCTCGACGATTTTATCGAAACAATAGCAATTCATGCCCACGGTAAAAATATTCCGTTAATGCTAGATATAGAGCATCTTGAATACGCTTTTGTCATTGGTGACGCCGGACGCCTCAAACAAATTTTAACAAACTTAGTAAATAATGCGCTTAAATTTACTCATAAAGGTGAAGTGCAAGTTATTGCTAAACTCACACCGATTAACAATAATCAAATGCGTTTTAACTGCCAAGTAATAGACTCTGGGATTGGTATTTCTGCAGCCCAACAAGCCAAGCTATTTAAATCATTCTCTCAAGTTGACTCTTCAACAACACGAAAATATGGAGGCACGGGCTTAGGCTTAGCGATTGTTAAAAAGTTATGCTACCTAATGGAAGGTGATATACAGGTACAATCTAAAGAAAATAAGGGCAGTAACTTTAGCTTTAATGTTGTTCTAAAACGCAGTAAAAACCCACAAAAAGTATTACCCCCTGTAGATATGTCATCGTTAAATATTTTAATTGTGTGCAGCAATCAAACTCAATCTTCTATCTTACACAAGCAGTTTACTAAATGGGGAGCAACAGCCGTAATCAGCCCATCCGCAAAGCAGGCTGTGCAAATATGTCAGCAATATATCGAAAAACAAAACCTTTGTTTTGATTTAATTATGATTGATATGCAGCTAAGTGACGGCGATGCTTTAACCTTAAGTAAAACCCTTGATAAAGAAGTAGATCTTATGGCTGCGCATGTTGTTTTAATGACCACGGGTGAGCTAAATAAACAGCGCGATTTATATCAAGCGCCTCGGTTTTCAGCCATTGTTACAAAGCCCATAATCACACAAAATCTTTTTAAGATGCTATCGACCTGCTTTAGCGATAAACAGCAAAGTAATAGCAGCCTCATTACTGAGGATTTATCTGACACTCAGCCTTTGTCGAGCGATGATATTGTGTGGGACAAAAGTATTCGTATTTTACTGGTTGAAGATAACAACATTAATCAAATCGTCGCCTCTACCACGCTTAAAAAAATAGGAATTAATAGCATTGATATTGCAGCAAATGGCCAGCACGCGCTCGAATATTTAAAACAAACAACTTCCCATAACCCGTACTCACTCATTTTAATGGATTGCCAAATGCCAGTGATGGATGGTTACCAAGCCATAACCAATATAAGAGTAAATGAAGCTGGAAGTAAAAATCCCCCAATTACTATTATTGCTATGACAGCAAACGCTATGGTAGGCGATAAAGCTAAGTGCTTACAGGTTGGAATGAACGACTATATTTCTAAGCCCATTGCGCAAGACATATTATTTAAAAAACTCCTAAAATGGTTGCCATATGAGCTTAAAAACAATGAGTAAAGTAGATATGTTAACCATATCATCTTAATATATATAGATATTTGTACTTATACAGCGGTAAAATAGAGTGAAAAAACTAACAAAAGAGCAAATTTATAAACGCTTAAATAACGAAGAAGATGCTCGCGCGTGTAAGGCCATTGACGATAACGCATGCCAAGAAGTCCCCGGTAATTTTATTACTTTACTGCTAAGCCAACTGTTTAGTAAGTTTGCTGATGCGCTACTCAATCCCAAAATAACGTTGCCGTGGTTAATGCAAAGCTTAAACGTGCCAGCGAGTTTTATTGCTTGGCTAGTACCTATTAGAGAGTCGGGCTCACTGCTGCCACAGTTAGCTATTGCTGGCTTTATCCGCCAATTGCCTATTCGTAAATGGGTGTGGGTTATTGGCGCTATTGTGCAGTCTTTATGTATTTTGGCTATGGTTGGTGTCGCGTTTACACTTGAGGGCAAGCTTGCGGGTTACGCCATTATTGGTTTATTAATTTTATTTAGCTTAGCTAGAGGGTTTAACTCGGTGGCCGCAAAAGATGTGCTTGGAAAAGTTATTCCTAAGCAACAGCGCGGTAATATTAGTGGCTTAGCTGCCAGTATTGCCGGTTTTGCCACCTTAACGTTTGGCTTGCTTATGTGGTTTTTTTCACAACAAAAAGATCAAAACACCGTCATTATAGCCTTAGCACTCGGTGCAATAATGTGGGTGATCGCGGCTTTTTTTTACAGCCAAATAAATGAATATAAGGGGGCAACCGATGGCGGTGAAAATGGCTTGCTGCATGCACTTTCTAAACTTAAGCTGCTTTATAAAGATAAACAATTTGCCCATTTTGTTATTACGCGTGCGCTACTTTTATGCTCAGCTCTGAGTGCCCCTTTTTATATAGTTTTAGCCAGTAAACAGTCTTTTGAATTTTCTCTGCTTGCCACTTTTATTGCCGTTTCTGGCTTTGCTAGTTTAGTCTCGGCGCCTATTTGGGGCAGGCTCAGTGACTTATCCAGCCAGCGTGTTTTAGTGCTTAGCGCTATATTAGTCACATTTAATGGCTTAGCCGTATTTGTTATTGCCACTTGGTATAGCACACTACTGCTAAATTGGTGGGTTATGCCTATATTGTATTTTTTACTCTCAGTTGCACACCAAGGCGTGCGTTTAGGGCGAAAAACTTACCTTGTTGATATGGCTGAGGGCAATAAACGCACCGATTATGTATCGGTAAGTAACACGGTAATTGGGGTGTTATTACTACTTCTGGGTAGTATAGGTTTACTCGAGGCTTTTTTATCAACCGCTGAGCTAATTTTACTTTACAGTACTCTTGGTTTTTTAGGTGCTATAAGTGCATTCTTTTTACCACAAACCGAATAATAGGTTACCAACATTGCTTTATAACTGTGGGCGCTTTAATGCAAATTTGTCTTTCGTGGTACTAAAATAATCGCCGCCCATTTTACCCACCGCATCTAAACGCGTTGGATCAATATATCCGTTCACTAAAACGGTGTCGTCGAGGAAAATACCCACCACATCTAACAGCATCATTTGCCCACCGCTTGGCTCATCTGAAATAGTAATCACCTCTCGCAACTTACATTCGTAGCGCACTTTTGACGCAGCAACACTTGGTACACTGACTAATTGGCTGGGGGTACGCTGTATATTTGCAGCATCAAATTCACTCACGTCACGTGGATAGTCAGCGCAGCTTTGGTTCATTTGTTCAACAAGCGAATGGCTAACAATATTAACTACGCACTCTTTGGTAGCGAGTAAATTATTTAACGTATCTTTATTTGCATTATCCCGAGGGTTTACCTGCGTGACGCTTAAAACCGGCGGGTTACAACTAGCAACAGTAAAAAACGAATAAGGCGCAATATTAGCAACCCCCTCCTCACTTAACGTGCTTACCCACGCAATCGGTCTTGGGCTTATACCGCCCACTAAGTAGCTATAAACAGAATGATTGCTATTATCGGTTAAATCTAAAAACATGGTTTCTCACTTTTAATCTTAAAAAACTAAATCGGAAAATCGCTACGCTGCGTACAAGTTAAATAATTACTTCATAGCATTTTTAAATAATACATTGAATCCATGCGCATAAAAATAAACATAGTCTGGTTTAAACGTGACTTACGCCTAAGCGATCATCAGCCTTTAAAAAATGCGTTTAGTAACGGCCTGCCTACCCTCTTAATTTATAATTTCGAACCTTTACTGCTTAACGATGCGCATTACAACGAGCGGCATTGGCGCTTTGTATATCAATCTATTTGCGACTTAAACACTCAGTTGGATCGCTTTAACAGCCGCGTATATATATTTAATGAAGATATGCAAACCTTGCTTGAATCGCTTCACTCGCAGTTTGAAATCACAAACCTCTTTAGCCACCAAGAAATAGGGCTAAAC
The DNA here is from genome assembly GCF_001661605.1 of Pseudoalteromonas sp. MQS005. NCBI lineage: Bacteria > Pseudomonadati > Pseudomonadota > Gammaproteobacteria > Alteromonadales > Pseudoalteromonadaceae > Pseudoalteromonas > Pseudoalteromonas sp. MQS005. The sequence continues at coordinate 27,795 of NZ_LYRQ01000017.1, forward strand.
AATACCTTTGAGCGTGACATAGCAATTAAAGCCTGGTGCCAACACCATCACATTAACTGGTTAGAGTCGCCAACGGGGGCTGTGATACGTGGCAAAAGAAATCGCAGTAATTGGAACGAGCGCTGGCAACAAACCATGCAAGCACCTATTGCTATACCTAATTGGAAGCAAATAAAACCACTTACTCTTACTGATTATCAAACACCTATACTGCCGAGCGCCTACACGCAAGATAATGAACATTTTCAGCACGGGGGCCCTCGACTTGCCCGTGAAGTAATGCAAAGCTTTTTTGCTGAACGCGGTAAGGGTTATCAAAAAGGAATATCCAGCCCAAGCTTAAGCCGTACACATTGCTCTAGGTTATCGCCCTATTTAGCGTGGGGGAATATCAGCCTGAGGCAAGTGTATCAAATGGCGATTGACGCATACCATAGCACTTCTGCTGATAAAAAAGGGTGGAAGCGCCCACTTGCCGCGTTTGTATCACGCTTGCATTGGCATTGCCATTTTATGCAAAAGTTTGAAAGCGAATGCACCATGGAATTTAAAGCGCTAAATCCGGGTTACCATGCATTTCCGTATCGTGATGACGCCCAGGTTACTAGCGATATTGAACGCTGGGCACAGGGGCAAACTGGTGTTCCTATTATTGATGCCTGCATGCGCTGTTTAAAAGCCACCGGTTATATTAATTTTAGAATGCGCGCTATGCTAGTTAGCTTTGTAACGCATCATTTAAACATCAGCTGGCAACAGGCAAGTTTTCCGCTGGCTAATTACTTTTTAGACTTTGAACCGGGAATTCATTACCCACAAATTCAAATGCAAGCCTCTGTCACCGGTATTAATACCATTCGTCATTACAACCCAATAAAGCAATCGGAGGATCAAGACCCAACCGGTGCGTTTATAAAAAAATGGTGCCCTGAACTTGAAAAGCTCCCCATTGAATATTTACATCAACCTTGGGAGCAAACGCCCATGGAAGCGCTATTTAACGACTTTAAACTAGGTGAAGACTACCCTGAGCCGATGCTTGATTTAACCACCGCCTCAAAAGAAGCCCGCGAACGGCTATGGCAATACCGAGAGCGGCCCGATGTAAAACGCGCCATAGGTAAAATTCTTAAAAAACACGTAGCTCCGACTCAAAAAATCACCCGTGTAAAACGCAAAACTCGCAGTAACAGCAATAAAGAGAACACCTAATTATGGCGCACAAAAAACTTAACTTACCGCAAAAAATTTGCCCAGTATGCAATAAGCCGTTTGCGTGGCGTAAAAAGTGGCAACGAGATTGGGATAACGTTATTTATTGCTCAGAGCGGTGCAAACGCAGCAAATAGCCGCTTATAAAAACCAATACACGCATATTCGCTTTAATCTCACTTTATATCTTACATAGCTGTTATAGTGGTTAACGTTTCAACTTGTTATTCAATGCAAGTTAACACTCTACCCTCTGCCTGCTCAACATTCATTACACCTAGCACAGCTAATTAAAAGAACACCCTTTACCAAGCCTTATTTTACAGCCATGGCGTGAGCTTGCCTGTAAAACCCCTCTTTGTTTGTTAGCGATGTAGCATTATTCGTTTATAAACTCAGCATACTTTAATCAAGGATATAGCATGAGTGAATTAACTATTGGCGTAATTGGAACATCACGTAAAACAGATGAAAGACGCTACCCTATTCATCCTGCGCATTTAATGCGTATACCTGAAAAACTCAGAAAAAATATGATTTTTGAGCAAGGTTATGGCGCGGCATTTAATATGAGCGACGAAGAAATTGCAGCACTGACAGGCGGCATTGCCACCCGCAGTGATATTTTAACCCAATTAGGCACCGTCATTATTGCCAAACCAGTGCTTGCTGATTTACAAGAGCTTAAAGAAGGCGGCACAATTTGGGGCTATGTACATTGCGTACAACAACAAGCAATTACCCAAGCTGCCCTTGATAGAAAACTCACTCTTATTGCCTTTGAAGACATGTTTGTATGGTCACCACAGGGGAATGTGGGCCGTCATACTTTTTATAAAAACAATGAAATGGCTGGTTATTGTGCGGTGTTACATGCTCTGCAACTAAAAGGCATTGATGGCCATTACGGTAATCAACGTAAAACCATTATTTTTAGTTTTGGCGCTGTTAGCCGAGGCGCTATTTATGCATTAAAAGCTCATGGTTTTAGAGATATTACAATTTGTATACAGCGCCCCGATCATGAAGTGCGTGAAGAAGTACTTGATTGTCATTATGTTAAAGTACGCCCAGGCATTGAAGGCGAAGCTCGTATGATAGTGGTTGAGCACGATGGTTCGCAGCGTCCGCTTACTGAGCTTATTAGCGAAGCTGACATTATTGTTAATGGCACCTACCAAGAAACCGCAAACCCCGTCAATTTTGTGATTGAATCTGAAGCCGATTGCTTAAAACCCAATAGCCTTATAATAGATGTAAGCTGTGATGAAGGAATGGGATTCTTTTTTGCAAAGCCAACAACATTTAAACACCCAATGTTTAGCTATAAAACCACGGATTATTACGCGGTTGATCATACCCCTAGCTACTTATGGGAAAGTGCAACGCGCTCTATTTCTGCCGCGCTCATTGTATACTTGCCAACTGTTTTAGCCGGTCCAGAGCAATGGCAAAAAGACGAAACCATTCGCCGCGCTATCAATATTGAACACGGAATAATTAAAAACAACGCTATTTTAGCGTTTCAAAACCGTGAAAGCGCCCCGCCTTATCACCTGCAAATAGCTGATATAACCTAAATTCGGGATAATAAATAATCCCAAACATAACGTGAACCTTGTTTATTAAATTATTTGGCTTCTATTTTGCAACTATCTATGTAAATAACGCTTTTTAGCTGTTTTACCATGTAGTGTTTACAACGTATTGCAAACACTACACGGTATGACTAATTAACCTAAAAAGCCTACACCCTCAACAAGGAGAACATAATGACGATTAAAAAATCTGCAAGTTCAACATGGTCTGGTGATATTAAAAAAGGGAAAGGTTATATCTCAACGCAAAGTGGCGCATTAGATAACCAGCCGTATGGGTTTAATACCCGCTTTGAAGATAAGCCAGGATCAAACCCAGAGGAATTAGTGGGTGCAGCACATAGTGCCTGTTTTGGTATGGCTTTATCGCTGGCACTTGGTGAAGCGGGCTTTACCGCTGAGAACATAAACACCGAAGCAGTGGTTAGTTTAGACGAAGTGGATGATGGCTTTGCCGTGACGCACATTGCCCTTGAAGTAAATGCAACCATTGCTGATATTTCAAATGAGCAATTTCAAGCATTGTGCGAACAAACCAAAAAAGGCTGCCCTATCTCAAAATTATTAAATACTGAGATTTCGCTTAACGCCACACTTAAGTAAATACCGAGTGTATTAAGCTAGGCGCAAAGCGCTTAAAGCTCATGAAAAGTAAGGTTATGCGCATGTAAAAAAGCCATAACCTTATTGCTACTTTTTCATTAATCATAGAAATAAAGGCACTGTTTAATCGCAGTGAGTTACAAAAAGGTTAAACAAAAATAGTTAAATAGATTATGTAAAATATCAATACTTTGTTAGGATTAAGGGCAGGCTTAACCACACCTTATTTTGTAGGTTAAAACAAAGGGTACGATGAATGAATGATAAATCACTAAATTGCGAAAAAGTATCTTGTAGCAATTGCGTTGATTCGAATGAACTAGATTTTGACTTTACCATGGCATTTCAGCCTATTGTAAATTGTCAAAATAATACTATTTTTGGATATGAAGCACTTGTCCGTGGTTTAAATAATGAATCGGCCTACTCTATTATTTCTCGTGTTAACGATACTAACCGCTATACGTTTGATCAGTTATGCAGAATTAAAGCGATTGCACTTGCATCAAAGCTAGGTGTAGATTCGATGCTTAGTATTAACTTTTTACCAAACGCTATCTACAAGCCAGAGCGTTGTATTCGTACCACCCTAGAAGCCGCTAAAAAGTATAACTTCCCTACAACAAATATTATGTTTGAATTTACAGAAGTCGAAAAAATAGAAGACAGCGCACATGTAAAACGTGTTGTGAGCTATTACCAAGAATTAGGCTTTAAAACAGCCACCGATGACTTTGGTTCAGGCTATTCTGGATTAAACCTATTAGCCGATTTTCAAACTGATATTATCAAGCTTGATATGGCGCTGATCAGAGATATCGACAAAGATAAAAATCGCCAGGCAATCGTAACTCACTGTTTAAACATGTTTAGCGCGCTAAATGTTACAGCTCTGGCTGAAGGCATTGAAACCGTTGAAGAATATCAGTGGTTAAAACACGCAGGTATTGAGCTAATGCAAGGTTACTTATTTGCAAAACCAGGGTTTGAATGCTTGCCAGAAGTTGATTTTCAATAGCACACCGTTGCTATAAAAAAACCGCCGTTACGGCGGTTTTTTCGTATTAGATATAGGTTATATATCCAAAATTACATATTCCCCAGCTCTATCATCATTGCGGTATACATACGTAAATTAAGTGCTAATTGCTCAAGGGTAATAAACTCATGTTCTGAGTGCCCTGTGTAGCGTTTGCCCGGCATAGATGGGCCAAACGACACGGCATTATCAAATAGCTTGGCATTTGTACCGCCCCCTATTGAAACAAAATCAGCGTTTTTATCACCCGTATAATGCTTAAAAATATCAAGTAGCTTTTGCGCATGGGGTGCGCTATCTAAAAGCATGGGCGTACCAATGGTGGTTTTAATGTTAGCTAACGTAACCTGATTAGCCGTTTGCCAATTAGCAAGCGCAGTATCAATTTGTTGTTTAAGTAACGTCTCATTTTTACCAACCGGACGGCGAGCATTGACCGCTAAAGTAAGCGCATTACCCTCACGTTCAATAACCGTAGGCGCTACGGTCATTGGCCCCATAAAGTCATGTTCATAAGCAATTTCGCCAAACTGTTTACCGTGAATATCTAAACCAATAAGCTGATTAACAAAATCAATGAGCTGGCCATCACTGTTGTTTTCAAGCTCAACGTCTTTAAATATTTCAGCTAAATAAGCAATGGCGTTAACGCCTGATTCCGGTTCAGATGAGTGGGCCGACATGCCTTTAACACTTATGGCAAGCGCGTTATTTTGCTCTGTAAAATTAAATTCAACTTGCTTAAGTGTGTTAGCTTTTGCTTTTAATTGATTAATTAATGTTTCGTTGGCGTTATGTAGTAATAGGCTGGCATCTTCAGGGATTTGACTGGCAAATGCGCCGCCGATTACATCACTGACATACACACCTGTTTGTGGTGATGTTGCATCAAATGTTGGCGCAATTAAGCTCCAGCCTTTTTCAGCAACCACTACAGGGTATGAGGCATCAATGGTTACCGCATACTTTGGTTGCTGATAAGTTTTCATAAACTCAGTTAACGGCCCCCAGTCAGACTCCTCCGCTAGGTAAATCATTAATTCAATACGGTTATCAAGCGCTATGCCTTTATCTTTTATCGCCTTCATGGCGTACATTGCAGTCGCAATAGCGCCTTTGTCGTCTTCGGTACCACGGCCAACCAACTTACCCACCTCTGAGGTGTCAATAATAAATGGGCTTTGCTTCCATTTGCTGGCATTAGCAGGTTGTACATCGCCATGAGTTACTATGGTTACCTTTTCAGTTTGTTGCCCCATACCAATAAGTACGGTGTAACCTAAATCTTGATAATCAAAACCAAGCTCAGCCGCTTTCATTTTTAGTAACGCTTTAAAGCCAATAAAGTCGGGATTTTGTGGTGCGCTAACATCACTTTTATTGACCGTTGGAAAAGACACCAAATTTGTGAGTGTATGTACTTGCGCACTTTGGTAGGTATTTACAGCGTAATCAGCCACGCTGTCATTAATTTTATTTAATTGTGCATGAGTATTAAAGGCCAATAAAGCGATACTAGCTAAAGCTAACTTTTTCAAAACAAATCCCATTTAATTAACAACCAAGAACCATAATTATAACGCCCTTGTATAATAACAAACAACGCTTTGCGACAGAGCGTAAAACCGCCACTATATTTATCTAACAGCTTTACTAAAGATGCCTGTATAATGCGCACCTTAAAATTACGGGGTTAATCATGAATCGCAGAAAAAAGATCATTACAAAGTTTAATAACAAAGATAAGCGCGCAAATGCAAAATTACATAAAAGTAATAAACCTGCATATGTGTCTAAAGCTGAACGTGAAAAATTAGCATTACTGGCTCAAGAACAGCTAACAGAGTCTATAAACGATGAAACATGTTTATAAATCAATAAAAACAAAAACTTGGAATGAAAGTAAAATAAAAGTTAATAAATAGTTGCAAATTGAACGCCCAACTGTAATATTGAATATTCAGCAACAATGCTGAAACACACCAATAATCACTTAGGAGGCATAAATGAACAAACTATTTATTATCACTCCTAGTGCTCCTCAAGAATGTTCTGTCGACTATCATTTAAGTGAATGGTTCGACGAATAAAAAAACCTGAATAATTTAAAAGCAATAATGCCTCGCAGTAGGAAGGCTTCTATGTAATTAAAATTCAGGTAACAATAATGAAAAGAAAACTCTCAATTCTTAATGGATCACTAGCCGCGTGCATGTTTTTTTCGTTTGCAAGTAATGCTTGTTTAACAAACGAGGTTGAATCAAACGACACTGAAAGCAATGCAAATTCCCCACTTTGTAGTAATACCGCCGTTGCAGGCTCGTTGAGTCGAAATGATACTGATTGGTTTAGATTCGAACTAACGCAAACCGGACCTATTGAAGTTAATCTTGATCATCATACTCGTGATGACTTTGACTGGGCATTATATCAAGAAACGGGGTCGGCCCTAGCCGAAGGGGCGACCAGTAATGTGCCAGAAACAGGCAGTTATAACGCGCAATCAACGGGTACTTATTATGTAAAAGTAACGCGTTACTCGGGTACAGGTTGGTACGATCTAACAGTCAATTTTGGTGAAGGTAGTAACACCGGTGGCGGAAGTGGTAACGATGATTGTGGCTATAGTTCTCGCCCTGCGAAACCAGGTTCATTACAAGCATATTTACAAGGTGGCAGGACTGATTCATGTAGCACATTAACAGCTGATCAAGGTGCTGTATTACTGATGGGTGGTGGCAGCGATGTTGATCAAGCATTTAGTAATCGCGTTGCCAACCATGTTGGCAGCGGTGCCGATGTTGTTGTGCTTAGAACCTCAGGTACTGACGCCTACAACAATTATTTACTGAACTTAATGAATGCCGACTCAGTAGAAACACTGATCATTGATACTCGCAACAAAGCGAATGATGACTATGTTGACTGGGCTATCCGCAGTGCCGAATTTGTATGGATTGCAGGCGGAGACCAATCTGATTATCTTAATCAATGGCAAGGTACAAAAGTACAAACCGCTGTGCAACACGTTTTTGATAAGGGCGGTGTCGTTGGCGGAACGTCTGCAGGCATGGCATTAATGGCAAACAGCGTGTACGACCCAGATGGCGTTGCTGGTGCAGTATCCGATGAAGTAGTCACTGACTTTTGCCATGAGACACTTAACTTCAGCAGTCGCTTTATTAATGTGCCTGTATTAAACAACAGCTTAACCGATACGCACTTCCAAGAACGTGACAGAATGGGGCGCGCCATCGTGTCTTTAGGCCATCACAGCAATCAGTACTTTTCTATTGCAGCCAGTGAGGCAACCTCACTGTTCATCGATGCCTCTGGTACAGGTGTTGTTGACGGCAGTAATGAAATTTACATCTTTAAAGAAACGGCTAATACGCAAAGAGTAACATTGCAATGTGGCAGTGCTGTTAACTATCAAAATGTTAATAGAGTAAAGCTACTACCTGGTGATAATTACAATGTGGTTAGCCACGCTCATAATGGTATGCAACTAGACGTGAGCATTAATGGTAATAACAACAACTTCTACTCCCCTATCAATCCTTATTAATCCCCCCAGTTAAGAGCCCTTTGGGCTCTTTTTTAACTGTCGCAAAAATAATAACTAAATAAACAAAAACCTGATAATTACCTATTCGTTTTATATTCAAGCCACTTTGAAGCCAAAGGGTTAAAATAATGCGTATAAAGGATCGCTACATAGCCAACCACAGCGCTTGCTACTAGCAGCTCAAATATCGCTAAGTAATGTATTTGATTTATAAACTGCATATCCACGTTCATCGTTAGCATCCAATCCGCGAGTTTAAATAACGCTGTAGCACCAATGACCATGGGAAAGGTAAATGCAGCAAACCCTGGGCAAAACCTGCGGCGTAGTAATTTAAAAAATGCCGTATAAATAATGAGTGTCATTAGTATGGCAATACCAAATAACCCCCCAATAATCACTGGTGACGGTTGAGTCACCACAGTGAAATACCCCGCTAACGATAAACTTGCTGGCGCCGCTAAAATAGCCAGTGTAGGCTGTGCAGCATCAGGAATTTGCTCAGCAAATATTATCCGATAAATCATTATCGGCAGCATAACTGCGTACATTAACATGCCAAAATAAAGTGCCCCTTGCGCTAAAAATAGCAGTGCAGGATTACCCGAGAACGCGACATCGGCAACAATAATCCCCACCGGTGGGACAAACCAACTTGGCACCATGTGTTCAATTTTAAACTCACGAACACGATGAATAATAAAGCTCAATAAAAATCCCAAATGCAATAAAAATGCGCCTACCCAAAGCACATCGCCAGCTAATAGGTTAACGTGTCCTAACGAATTAGATACCACCAACGTTGCCATAGCAAAAGTAGGCACCACACTGCCTACAACAGGGTGCGCTAAGTCGGCTTTTAGTAATTGCGGGTGCAGTAAAAATTTTAAGCCAAGTATTAATAATAATACGCTTGCAATTGCCGCCCCAGTGTATTGCGCTGCGCCATTTACATTGAACATATTTTCCCAAGCCCAACCAAGGCTGGCTATGCCTAATGCTAATCCGCCCATTGGGGTGGGTGCGGTTATTACTTTGGCTTTTATATAATTAAACATGTTTATACTCCACACTCACTGTTTATCTTATAAAGAAGTTTAACCTTGCATCTTGTTTAGTTAAATCTAATCATATAGAACACACGTTCAGAAAAACTAAACACCAAGCTCATGAATATTTCTCTTAAACAACTTAAAGTGTTTGTAGGTATTACCCAGCATACAACGCTTAGCGCAGCCTCAGAGCGACTTTACTTGTCTAAAGCGGCACTCAGTATGTCTCTTAGCGAGCTTGAAAAACAATTAGGCCACCCACTGTTTGACCGGGTAAATCATCGCTTAATTTTAAATCAAGAAGGGCAAAAATTACTTCCCCTTGCAGATGAATTACTGCACAGAGCAAATGATATTAATACGCTTTTTTCGTCCCACGCAACAGCCAGCGGTACCTTAAAAATAGGTGCCAGCGATACCATTGGTAATCATGTGTTACCCTCTATACTCAGTGGATTTCGCCAACAACAGCAGCATTATTCTCAGCAGGTTTTTATTTCAAATTCTGAGCTTATTTGTCAAAAACTGCGCGACTTTGAACTCGACATTGCATTAATAGAAGGCCATGCCCAGCAAAGTGACTTAGTCTCAACCGTGTTTAATCAAGACACCATGTGCATTATTGCACCGCTATCCCACCCTTTAGCTAAAAAACCACAGCTTAGTTTTAATGACTTAGCAAACAGTCAATGGGTATTAAGAGAGACCGGCTCTGGCTCACGCTCATTCTTTTTACAAAACCTTGCTACGCATATCGATAATTGGAGTCAAAGCTTTGAGCTCAATACCACAGAGGCATTGATCAACAGCGTTGCAGAAGGGTTAGGGCTGGGATGTTTATCGTCACTCGCGGCACAGTACGCTTTAAACGATGGCCGCGTTACGCAGCTTAACTTAAACCACTCCATGCAAAGACAGTTTTGGTTAGTGATGCATAAAGACAAATACAAAAATCCGCTGCTAACGCAGTTTATAGATTTTTGTCACAAGCAGACTTAAAAAATTAATAGTAATTAACTGTCAGATTCGATTAACCAAAAATCGAATCTGACAGCTCACACTAACTTACTCTCTCATCTTAAAACGCGTAACTCATAGCCAAATTAATAGAGCGCCCCTGCCCTGCTAATTGGTTAAAGCCCTGTGACATATCTTGTTTAAACTCAGCAATACTTACGCCGCCCAGTGGTAATTCATAATACTCATCAAGCAGGTTGGTAATATCAACACTCACAGTCAATGCATCCCAACTGGCTTTTGAGCTTAAATTAAGTAAATGATACTGCTCGGTTTGGTTTTCTAGGCGGTTGCTATCTACGCGGGTTTTACTATCGACCCACTGCCACGTGAGTGCGTTTTCAAAGCGGCCTATTTGCTGGTTAATCGCAAATTGGGTTTGCAGTGGCTTAATTTGATAAAGCGGCTGATTGGTATCGTCGCGCTTACCACGGGTATTGGTAATGTTAGCTTTTAACGACCAACTACCATACTGCTTAGACTCGTGCAGAGTAGTAACCGCATCTAGCTTTACTCCATAAAGCGTGGCATCTACGTTATTAAACATAAGTACATTACGAGTATTGGCAGCAAGCGCTGTGCGGTTAAAGCTTCTTACTCTGTTGACGTCAATATAATCATTTACATCGCTCACCCACGCATTAGCACTGATACGCCAGCTGTCGTCTTTAGCCATACGGGTATACGTAGTGCTAAGCGTATGTGCGGTTTCAGGTTTAAGGGCAATGTTACCAATATAGCCATTACCATCGCCGTACCAACCTATCATGGTGGTGGCCATATTTCCCACCCCCCAACTGTAACGTTCGTATAAATTAGGTGCGCGATTTTTACGAGCTAAACCAATTTGTAACTCGTCATTATTGCTTAGTTGATAGTTAATCAGCACGTTTGCATCGACTAGGTTGTCTGTTTGTTTTTTGTTCTGACCATTAAACTCTTTAGCGGCCATTGCATCGCTTGGCATCGCCATGGTCATCGCACTCATAGCGGCCATACCTGCGTTGTATGCTTGTACATCGTCGGTATTGGTTATTACATTTTCAAATCGAACGCCTGCATTTAACCACCAGCGAGTATTTAGTTGGCTTTCATATTCAGCAAGCAGGGCAATACGCTGACGCCGGCCGTTATTAATATTGTTGTAGTCATTTGGCCCCATCATCATTGAGCCTTCAACCGCAGGCCACCAATCATCAATATTCATATAATGGTACTCTTGGGCGAGTAATAACTGGCTGTTGTTATCAAGCGCTAATCGCCATTTTAACTGAGTGCTTATATCTTCGGCGTCGGTTTTCATTGGCATTTTTCCGGTTTTTTCTGCGCTGAAAAAGCCCATTTCATGCTTTACGCTATGCCAATTTAACTGCGCTTCAAGCTCACTGTTTGTAAAAGCACGCTTATACTGGGCAACAGCGCCATAGCTGGTGTTATCTGTCATATCCATATATTGGTTAGCAAAGCCTTGATAGGGTATTTTTTGATGGCTTAGCTTAACAACTAATTGTTGCTTATCATCGCGCATGGCAGCACTTAAACTATGGTTTTGCGCGCGGTACAGGGTATCGAGCACTAAATCGCCGTTACCATCTTCATAACTGTTAGCATCGCTAAACGCACCTTGATAATTAAAACTGAATACGTCGCTGGCAATGCGCATGCCCGCGCCTACCTTTTTGCCGTTATCTAGCGTATTGTATTGGGCTGATACGTAGCCAGAGTGCCAGCCAAGTTGCTTGCTTTCACTGTACTGAGGTGAAATAGAATTAACCGCGATCACCCCTGCAATATTATCGCCTCCCGCGCTTACCGGAGAAATACCTGCAACCACTTTGTAGCTACTAATTTGATTGGCTGAAATATACGACAGTGGCGGGTTCATTTGATTGGCACAGGCGGCGGTGATTTGCGCTCCATCGACCAGTACCGCCACTCTATCGCCCATTAAACCATTTAAAACAGGTAAGTTAGCCATGCCACCGGCGGCTGAAAAGTCCACACCTAAATCAGTTAATAACGATTCAGATGAACCTAACGATAGGTGTTTGTTTTGTGCTTGACCGTGTACTTCAATCACTTCAATTGAGGCGTCATCTGCAAAGGCAACAGGCGATAGTACGCCACTTATAACAAGTGCCAAAGGCGATACTAAATAGGAGGTTAGGGGATTTTTTTTATCAGTCATTATTGATTTACCACAAAAATTTTGTGGGTAAATTATACGTGCTGCGGCAAGTTAAAAAGCGCGACATATTGTCGCACTTTGTTAATTTTTAACCCTGTTCGTCATCAAAAATGTCTTCTATTTTAAGTTTAAACAACCTTGCGGCCTTAAAAGCCAGTGGCAAGCTGGGATCGAACTTGCCCTTTTCAATGGCATTAATCGTTTGGCGCGATACATCCAACAGCTCGGCCAACTTTGCTTGAGTGAAATTATGCTCGGCTCTTAACACTTTTAATCTATTTTTCATTCATCACCTGCGCAATAGTGTTTATTAAGCACATACACACTAATTAAATACACCGCCCCCATTAAAAACATTAAGTCGGGTATTTGCGCTTTAAAATCAATTAAACCACTCAATTGTAAATTGGTGTATGCCAGCCCGCCTACTAACACTGCACCTAAGGTAAACCCCATGGCACTGAGATGTATTTTTTGCATTAATTCATCCATGCCTTGCAAATAGCGCTTGTTGGCTAAAATCATCCCTACGCCAGCAGCCAAATTTATAATAATAAAAAAGCCACTAATTAGCGCTGAACGATCCCAGATTAAAGTGGGGCCAAAGCTGCAAATAGCTAAAGTAAAAAGCCACATTAAGGTCCATTTAGCTAGGTAACTGGTATTTTTAATTTGGCGTTGTTTTAAATTTAATTCTGCTTTCATTGCCTTTATCCTGTTTTTAAAAGTAATGTTTACTTTACAAATATCATTCATACCTTACAAAAAGTCAAGTTAACATTACATTTTAAATTTAACACTGCTTATTTTTGATTACGTTAATACTTTGCTGAACTTACTTAACCATCCTTTGGTTGGCTTAAGTTAAATTTTATTCATCTTAAATTATGGTTTAGTCCATGACGAAAGAGAGCTTTTAATTTAAAATGCACGCCTCTTTACTCCTCATTTCCACATTCAACTAAATAAGCGTGTGTGCTTTATTTTTAAACGCACTGGCGTTTAGTTTGTTATTAAATTTTATTTATTATCTTCAAGGATTTATATGGCCGTTGATACTACATCGCCGTCGGGTCAGCCCAATAGAACCGCTATTTTAATTGTGCTGGCGTTGGGTACTTTTATTTTAGGGTTATCTGAATTTTCTATGATGCCTATGTTGCCATTAATTAGTGAGGCTTTTGGCAGTACCCCGTCACAAAGTGGTTATGCTATTAGTGCTTATGCTCTTGGGGTGGTGGTTGGCGCACCCATTTTAATGCTGGCAACGGCAAATATGCGAAAACGACGAGCGCTATTATTATTTTTAAGCTTAATGTGTATTTCAAACAGTTTAAGTGCATTAGCGACCTCGTTAGAACAACTGGTGCTGTTTAGGTTTTTAAGTGGCCTTCCCCATGGCGCTTATTTTGGTGCCGCGTTATTACTGGCCTCTGATATAGCACCGCAAGGAAAACGCGCTAGCTTTATGTCAAAAGTGTTTATGGGCTTAACCATAGCCACTATCGTTGGTGTGCCGGTGGTGACATTGGTTGGGCAAAATCTTAGTTGGCGTTATTGCCTCGCTGCGGCTGGGATGTTGGCGTTTATTGCCTTTATTTTTGTGTATAACATGGTGCCCAATGTTAAAAACACCCATACCTCAAACTTACTCAACGAATTAGGGGTGCTAAAAAACAAACTGGTTTGGTCAATATTAGGGATTGTTATTATTGGCTTTGGTGGCGTATTTTGTATTTATACCTATGTGGCCGATACGATCTTAGAGGTCACTCAGAGCGCGCCCTATACAATTTCAATTGCTATGGTGATGTTTGGTATTGGCTCTACGCTCGGTAATTACGTACTAGGTAAAGCTGCCGATAAATCAGCGATAAAAACCACCGGATTTACGCTTGCCTCTACCATTGTTTTTGCATTTGCATATGTCAGTGCCAGCTATAATATTTATCTGCTGTATGCGGTTATATTTTTTATTGGCTGCAGCTTAGGGCTATCAACCTTAGTGCAAACGCTATTAATGGATGTATCACCTGACGGCCACGCCATGATTGGGGCATTAGTGCAGTGTGCGTTTAATATTGCAAATGCTATTGGCCCTTGGGTTGGCGGCATTGCTATTGCAAAAGGAGCAGCGCCAAATCAAACAGGCTATGTTGCTGCGGCTTTATTTTTAGGTGGGCTGTTAATGTGGCTGCTTAGTTATATACAAATTAGCGGCAACAAAACTAAACAGGCACAGCCTTGTTAATAAAAACAAAAAGAGCCGCTAAGCGGCTCTTTTTACATTTTACTCTTTAGCGTATTAAACGCTAATAGATGACATATCAATAACAAAACGGTATCGCACATCAGAGCGTTCCATACGCTCATAAGCGGTGTTAATTTCGTCTATGTTGATCATTTCACACTCTGGCAGTACGTTGTGCTCACCACAAAAATCAAGCATTTGCTGTGTTTCTGCAATGCCGCCAATTAACGAACCAGCCACACGACGACGACCCATTAAAAGAGGAACTGTGTTTAGCTCATCTACTGGGCCTACTTGGCCAACAATAACCAAGGTACCATCGATATCAAGTAGCGGTGTGTAAATTGATAAGTCATGCTTTACAGGCACGGTATCAATAATGACATCAAACGCTGACTGCGCATTTTTCATTTCATCATCATTGTTTGATACTAAATAATGCTGTGCGCCGAGCTTAATTGCATCTTCTTTTTTAGACTCTGTACGACCAATAACAGTAACGGTTGCACCCATTGCTACTGCATTTTTAACCGCCATATGACCTAATCCACCAAGGCCTACCACAGCAACACGGCTACCTGTTTTTACACCCCATTTATGTAACGGAGAATAAGTAGTAATACCGGCGCAAAGTAACGGCGCCACGCGCGATAATTCTAAGTTTTCAGGCACTGATAATACAAACTCTTCGCGTACTACAACGTGTTTAGAGTAACCACCTTGAGTCATTTCGCCGTTAACTCTATCGGTCCCGCTGTAAGTACCGACCATGCCTTCACGACAAAATTGCTCTTCGTGATTATCACATTGGTCACAGCTTTGGCAGGAGTCAACCATACACCCTACGGCAACGGTATCGCCTTGTTTGTATTTTTTTACATCACTACCGACTGATATTACTTTACCTACAATTTCGTGCCCAGGAACTAATGGGTAATTACTACCCCCCCAGTCGTTACGCACTGCGTGTAAGTCTGAATGGCACACACCACAATATAAAATTTCTATTGCTACATCGTTATTTCGTAAATCGCGGCGCTCAAAAGAAAACTCTGTAAGCTCAGAACCTTGGCTTTTTGCTGCATATCCGACTGTTTTCATAATAACTCCATAGTTTATTAAAAATCATCCACAGTATGCACTGTCAGCTATGAACATAAGCTGATCATGTGCAACTGCAAATAGCCCTGAAAAACGCAAGGGCTGTTTATTAGTATTCAATTATTCCACAACAACAGCATTTAACTCGTCAATCAGTGTTTTAATACGCTGTGCATTTTTACCTAAATCACTTTTACCAATGCGTGATTTACTGCGTATATCGACCACGCGTTTACTGCCTTTATCGTTAATACGAACCACAACATCGTCTTTAAAACCAAACCATGTTGTGGTGTCTGTCGCTTCAACAATGCCATTATTAACATCGCTACTAACCAGTTCCCAACCAAGGTTTTCCATGGCTTTAGTGATTGCTGCCACCAGCTCTGTTTGGGTTTGGTTGTACTCGAGCGGTTTTAGTTCTGGGTACGCTTCACGTTGCTGCGCTGCCGTTTCTTCACCCGCGTAAGCAACAGGGTTAGGTGCATCAGCACGTAAAGGCACAACCGCAACAAACTTAGGTGGGTTAATTAAATCGGTAGAAATATCATGAATTGGCGGAACACTTTTTGCTGTATTCATCATGTTAATCGGCATTGCAATAGCAACAGCTGCAAAAATAACCGTGACCACTGCACTGGTTAGGCTCACTGTTTTACGCATGAATAGCACTTGAACTAATAATAAGGCTAATGCTGCACCACCTACATAAACGCCTAATCTAAAACCGGCAAAGGCAGTACCTAGCTCAACCATATTAAATTTATAAAGAGGCCCCGGTAATACCACCATTAAAAATGCGATAAGCCCAACTAAGCTCACTAAATGTTTCATTGCCTACTCCGTTTTTGTTATGTCGTTATTGTTTTTTAAACAGCTTTATACTGTTAACACTCCAATTTAGATTACTATGACCGATAAGTATCTATAAAGTCATAATTTATTGCCCTTTTAAAGTAGATAACTTGACTCCTTGGTAAAAATCAACAAACTACGGGGGTAAAATTATCAGGGTATTATTATTTATGAAAACAGAGATTAGTTATCGATTTGAATCATCCCAAGTTGCAAACCGTTTTTTACACGAATTAAAAGATTGGCCAGTCAATGACGTAAAAACACGTCTTTTTAATGGCGGCGACAGCGTTAAAGTAAGCTACGAATATGATGAAAGCGGATTTGATTATACCGTTGCCGAACTTGATGATTTAGCAGAGCAACATGGCGGACAAGAAGTATCGAGTTAAGATACTTATACCTACGCTCAATAGCCACAACACACTTTGTAGCCATGCCTGCATTGTAAACTTTAAGCTTACAAAGTTATGTAGCAATAGGTATTACACAACGTATTAAAGACCCCATACCCACTTTACTTTCTACCTCTATAGTGCCATTGTGCTCTTTAAGTACATTGTAAACTATAGCCATTCCCATACCAGTGCCTTGGCCTACGGGTTTAGTGGTAAAGAAGGGATCGAACATTTGTTTAAGTGTATCAGCGTCCATTCCACAGCCGTTATCTGCCACCTCTATGTAAATATTGTTTTCATTGGCAAACAGCTTAACACTTATTTTTCCTTGCTGATCGCGCAAATCGTCGCAGGCGTGTTTGGCATTAATTAATAAGTTTACAAACACTTGTTTCATCGATGATATATTACACCGTGTTAGAGGTAACTTTTCAATGTGTAACTCTATAGCACATGCCCCTAGCTGGTTGTCGAGTAGTTTTAGTGTGCTATTGAGTGAGTCTGTAATATCTGCCATTGCAGTTACGTTGTCTTTTAGGCTTGCAAAGTCAACAAGGTTATTAACAATATGAGCGATACGTTCTAATCCCTCTTGGGTATCATCAACTAAGTCATCAATATCGTCCACAATAAAGCTTAAATCGTTCTCTTGATTGAGCTGAACTAAAATAGACTCTAACTGCGATACTGAAATCGATTTATCTATAAACTGCTGAGCAGCCTTCATTAACGTAACCATGACAGGCTTTATAAACTTTATACTTTCAATATTACTGGTTACGTAAGCAAGCGGGTTATTGATTTCATGAGCGACCCCAGCAGAAAGCGTGCCTAAAGTAGCCATTTTTTCACTTTGCATTAAGGTTATTTGTTGGTTTTTAACCGTTTCGAGCTTTTCTTCCAGCTCTTGATTAACAATAAACAATGCCCGTGTTTTGTCTTCTAGTAGGGTTTCTAATTGATCTCTGGCTGATTTTTCGCGCAAATACGCTTTTTTATAATTGTAGTCGTCTTCAGCCATGGGGAGTCTCATATTTTATTTCAATTAAACACGAATCAAACCCATCATGCATACACTGGGCATGATTAAGTTTAGCATCAACCCCATAATGAGCCGCAGCACCAAAAATAAGCCCTTCGGCGCACATACAAAGCTGTCGCTTAGAGTTGTAACGCATTAAAATAAACCCGTCTTCAATAATTTGGGCGTCAATTTCAGGTAAATTAGGCTCATGATAAAGCTTAGCTACTTCAACATGAATTACTTTATCAATACTAATAATGAGATCAGCAAAACAATTAAAGTTAGCAACAATGCTTGGATGACGTGCCTTTAAGTGAGAAAATAAATACTCTCCAAAGGCTTTTAATACCTCTGGCATAGACATAGAAAGTGCAGTTGCTACATCTTGTGCTAAACCAACTATTTCTTCATCTGGATAACTTTCTGCAGAAATATAAACACGACCCTCCGGTGCATTTTTTTCAAGTAAGTCGTCCCATGCTGCCATGCCACATTTTTCAATAACCAGTGCCTCAAGCCCTCTAAAGATAACGCCTTTCATGCATGTTCCCTCTATTATCACTTTTAGATTGTTAGCTGCATCTTCAATTAGTTACAAACGCTCGCTACCTTACTGCTCATATGTACACTAGCGTAGTAAGCCTTACTCTGTAAAATGTCAGCATTAAAGTAATAGTAGTTTAGTCGCTTGTAAAACGCCCAAAAATGTTCGTTATTTGCATGGTCAACGTTTAACATTAAGTGACATTAAGGAAGCGTGATCACATTCTGCTTTTTACTCTATTGGTGGCAACGCTATTGGCAGGATCGTCTGGCCAAAAATGTTTGGGGTAGCGCCCTTTCATCTCTTTTTGTACCTCGCGGTAACTACTATTCCAAAAATGTGCTAAGTCTTGGGTTAACTGTAGTGAACGCTTGCCTGGCGATAACAACTCCATTAGCAATGCTAATTTACCGTTAGCTAGCATAGGTGTACTGGTTAAACCATATACCTCTTGCATGCGCACACTAAGCTTGGCAGGTCCATCAAGTTGGTATTCAATTTTTATGTTAGAGCCACTTGGTACTGTTAGTCGCAGTGGGAGTAAAGATTTTAGCTCGCTTTGCTGTTGCCAATTAAAACAGTTTTGTAGTGCCTCAAAATAATTAAACTTTTTAACTTGCTCAAGGGTTTTAATATCTTCAAGGTATACCCCTAACCAATCACCTGCTGTTTCAATGAGCTGCTGCTGATTAATAACAGGAAACTGTTCTGGCATCAATTTGCTGGCTAGGCACATTCTAATAAGTAACTGCTCACTTTCTTTTTGCTCGTTAAACAGTGAAAAGCCCTGCTTGGCAAACACACTAAGCCATGCTTTGGCACGCTCTGTTTTATCAAGCTTATGTTTACTTGGTTGGCTGCTAAGGGTAATTTCTCCAAGTTTTACTTCATCTTGATGAATAAACCTAGCGGCTTTTTCATCAAACTCGCAGCGAGTCAACTCAGTGAATAAATGCGGTAAATACTCTTTAAGCGCTAATGGATTTAGCGTCGTGGCTGCAAAAACTCGCCCGCCTTTGTGTCCGCCCATACTGGCAATAGCTATATATTCGTCATTATGCCAGTAGTCAGGGTTTAGCTCGGCCCCTGCGCCATTAGCAAGTAAGTAGCCATTACCGCGTTTTTTAGCGATGCGATCTGGGTAGGCAAGCGACACTAATAAGCTTAAATGATCGGTGTTTAAATCTGTTTTGCTGTCGGTAAATTTTAAGCGTTTTAACCAATAATTTAATTGTTGCTTAAACACAGGATGCGGACGCTGCTGTTGACTATGCAGTGCTAGGTTGAGCTCATTGGCAGTGCTAACTCGGCTTTCTAGTAAGGCGACTAAATAAATAGCTAAGCGATAAATCCCACTTAACTGTGGTTCTAGCATTTGCGCTTTTAATAACATGTGCGCTAGGCGAATATCGGCACCAAAGCCCAACATTTTACTCCCCAGTGCGGTGAGCTTACCGTGGCTATCTATCGCTTCAAGCATAGATAATAAATTGGTAGCTTGGTTGCATTGTTGCTCACTCGGCGGGTCAAGTAAGGTGAGTTCACTAATGCTTGCGCCCCACTGCTTCGCCTCAAGCATCAGTTGGCTAATATCTGAGGTAAGAATATCAGGGTTATCGTGGCTGTTTCGTCGCTCAAAAGTTTGTTTTGAACCTAAACGATACACAACCCCTGTTTCTATTCGTCCTGCACGCCCTGCGCGTTGTACTGCCGATGAACGAGATATACTTTGAGTCGTCAGCTCAGTTACACCGGTTTTTAAATTAAAGCTGGCTGCACGGCGCTTGCCGCTATCAATCACAATTCGAATGCCTTCAATGGTTAAGCTGGTTTCGGCAACATTGGTGGTCAATACTACTTTTCGCATCCCTTGAGGCGCAGGTGCTATTGCAGCTTGTTGATTGGCTTTATCTTGCTCACCAAATAAAGTGGCGACTAGGCAGTTACTAGGTAAGTCGCTCAATGCTTGTTGCACGCGCAGTATTTCTCGTTGGCCGGGTAAAAATACCAGCGCACTGCCGGTTTGCTCATTGAGTGCTTGTTTTATTATTGACGGGATAGCATCAAGCCAGCGGCTTTCATCTTTTATTGGGCAATATATTTCGTCAATCGGGTAACTTCGCCCGCTTGACTGAATAACTGGGCAATTAAAAAATGCGGTATAACGATCGCTATCGAGGGTGGCCGACATCAGCATAATGGTTAAATCTTCACGTAGCGCCGCTTGCGATTCTAAAGCAAAAGCCAGCGCGGTATCTGCTGCGATAGAGCGCTCATGAAACTCATCAAAAATCAGTAAATCAACATCACTGAGCTCAGGGTCATTTTGTAACATGCGTGTCAGCATGCCTTCGGTGACTATTTCAAGGCGCGTGTTCGCACTTACTTTACTCTCACCTCGCACCCGTAAACCGACACTTTGCCCCAGCGTTTCGTTTTGGCAATGCGCTAAATAATTGGCAATATTACGTGCAGCTAAGCGCCGAGGCTCCAACATCACTATGTGTTTATAATGCCCATCGCGCATAAGCTGTAATGGCAACCACGTTGATTTACCTGCACCAGGCGGCGCTTGCAGTAAGGTGATTGGATTGGCTTTTAATGCATCAATGAGTGAGTTATATATTTCTTGAACCGGCAGCACGCTATTTACCCTAAATTACTTTGTCGCCATTGTAGCAAAAATTAGCAGTTATTTATGTAGGGTACGACTATGTGCTTGGCTTATCATTTCATCTAAAACTTTAGCTTCTTGTTGCTGCGCTTGGCTTTGAAAAGCACGGTGCCTGTTGCTTACTATCCCTTCTATGCCTTTGGTAAAGCTCATTTGCTTAAAACAAGCTTGCTGTTGACGTAATTCATCTTGCTGTGAATCATGAATCCGCGCTTGTTGCTGCGCTGACAAACCAGACAAAATGCGTTTCATCCCTGATAAATTTTGTAAGCTTAGCGCCGAGCTCATTTGCTGGTTTTTATCCATACTGTTTATGTGCTGCTGTAGCTGCGATAGTCGCTGCTGCTCTAAGTTACTTCTTTGTTGTAATTGAGTTTGCTCGGCCAGCATTTTATCTAATTTTTGTTGTTGTAATCCTAAAAATTTATTAAGCATTCAGTTCACCCATCACTGCATTTAACTGATTCACTGACTGTGAGAAATCCACTTGTTCGTTCAATCCTTGGCATAAAAATGATTCGATTTTTGGATACAAATTTACCGCACTGTCGAGTTCCGGATCTTTACCTGCCTGATACGCCCCTAAAGGTATAAGCTCATGTACTTGCATATAGCGGCTATAAAGTTTTTTCAATTTATAACAAAAGCTCAATTGCTCATCGCTCACTATATTTGGCATCACTCGACTAATCGATGAACCAATATTAATGGCCGGATAGTGGCCCTTTTCGGCTAATGTGCGATCCAATACTATATGGCCATCAAGAATTGCTCGGGCATTATCGGCTATTGGGTCTTGTTGATCGTCGCCTTCAGCTAATACCGTATAAATGGCGGTCATGCTGCCTTTGCTTTTTTCACTATTACCAGAGCTTTCAACCAACTGGGTTAATTTACTAAATACCGATGGCGGGTACCCTTTAGATGCGGGCAGCTCACCTACCGATAAGCCAATTTCACGCTGTGCTTGCGCATAGCGGGTTAATGAGTCCATTAATAGCAATACATTTGAGTTTTTATCTCTAAAATAGGCCGCCAGCCTATGACTAAGCTCGGCGGCTTTGATACGCAATAAGGGAGAATCGTCTGCTGGGGATGCTATTACAATGGCTTTTTTTAGCCCTTCTTTACCTAAGCTTTGCTCAATAAAATCTTTTACTTCCCAACCACGCTCACCGACTAGGCTTACAATGACTACATCGGCCGAGGTAAAGCGGGTCATCATGCCAAGTAATTTACTTTTACCTACACCCGAACCTGCAAATAACCCTAAACGCTGGCCTTTACCTACACTAAATAGGCTATTAATAGCGCGAATACCCACATCTAACGGCTCGGTAACGCCTTTGCGCTCCAGTGGCGTTAAAGAATAATCGTTACTCAATTTACAAGCACCCATTGTGCTGTCTTGTTCAAGTGGCCCTAGGTTATCAATGGGTTGCATTTGCGCATCAATTACTCGCCCCAATAACTTTTCTGAAATAGCCACATGGCTGTTTTTTATAACTGGTCTGACTCGCCCACCAGAATATAAATTTTGTATTTTTTTCAAGGGCATTAAATAGGCTTCATCTTGATTAAAACCCACAACTTCAGCGTCATACCAGTGACCGTCAACACTCTCAACTTGGTACTTTTCGCCCATAGCGAATTGCCCACCCGTCGCGGTAAGTGTTAAACCATTGACTCGTGTTAAACGACCATAGCTTTTAACTAATTCAGGCGGGGTTAGCGCTGTCAGCGCAGATTTTAAACTAGTGTGTAGGGGGTTAGTCATGTGGCTGCGCTTTGAGTATTTCAGGTATCACTTCATCCAGTAAGCTTTGTAGGCGCTCTGAAAAAGAAAACCGATGTGTTTGTTGCTCTGCCACCAGTTCAACGTCTCCACTGATCAGAGCCTCATCAAAGTAAACCGGCACCGAAAATTCAGCTAAACGTGCATCATTAAAGCTGTGGCGATCAGCCCCTGAGATCATAACTTTTGTTACTACATCGCGATTGCTAAGCAAGGTAATGGCTTTTTCAATCAGCTGCGAGCGTATTTCGGGGCGTACTTTTAGCTCGCAGTCAATAACGTGCTCTGCTAACCTGCTTATCATCAAGACAATGTCTTGTTTAAACTCATCATTAAAGTTGAGTAGTTCGTTATTCGCTTTGTCGAATAAAGTGTTAAAACGTTCAATAAGCTGTGTTTTTTGCGCTTCAAGACGCTCAGCAACACGCAACTCTATTTGTTGCTCCATTTGCTGCTCTAATTCGCTTTGCTTATTGGCAGCCCCTTGCGCGAGCCCTTCTTCATAGCCCTGCTGTAAACCAATACGCTGAGCAGCATCTAAACGCTCTTGCAGCGTTTGATGTTGCTCATTTTTATTTAAAGTGGGAAACCTGAATACTTGACTCATAGCTAGCCTGCAGTCTCTTCTTCAAATAAGCGATATTCAATATCACCTTGTTTGCTCATGTCTCTAACTATCGACATAATTTCTTTTCTGGCGGCAATGACTTTGCTCAGTGGTTGTGCGCTTAAACCGTCAATTTGCTGTTGGTACACTTGCGCTAAACGTTTAGGTAGTGCACCTAAAACACGCGCTAAAAACTCACTGTTCACACCCTTTAATGACATCGTCCATAACTCATCAGGAATGTCATTAAGTAGCAAGGTTAATGTCTCGTCTGTTTGCTTAATTAAGCTGTCAAAATCGTACATTTTTTCTTGTATTTCATCAGCCACGTTAGTGTTATGTTTTTTCATTAGTTCGATAATTTGACTCTTATTACCGTTATAACGATTCATAATTTCAACTGCTTTATCGACGCCATTGACCTGCGCGCCCACTTGGCGACCAACAAATTCAATACACGACTCAAGCGTTAAACGTACATCATCAATAACGTGTTCACTCACTTCACGAAGACTCGCAATACGATAAAGTAAGTCATCGTGTTTAGATTCTGGAAACAGCACAATAATGGCAGAGGCTTGCTCTGGCGGTAAAAAAGCCAAAAACAGCGCTTGCATTTGCACGTGTTCTTGCTCTAAAAAGCGCACGATAAGTTCAGGCGGGATCCACTCTAAACGACGTAAATCGTCATTCATGGCGCCACCATAAATATCATCAAGCATAGTTTTGGCAAGCTTTCTACCGACGGCTTTATCGAGTGCTCGTTCTAAATACACACGCGATGCACCATTGACGCCACTTTCATTGCGATAGCAATCAAAAAACTCACTCAAGGTGCCTGCAACATCCTGTTGAGTAACGTTTGAAATTTTAGCCATGCGCTCAGAAATAGCCTGCACTTCACGGCGGCCTAATTTACGAATAACACTGGCGGCGTTTTCCTCGCCCATACTTAGCAATAAAATAGCGGCGCGATCTAACGCCGGTAATTGTGAGCCTTTATCAAGCTTTTCTTGATTCAATTTCAACTCCTTGTTCTACCCAATATTTTATTACCGATGTGACACGCTCGGTTTCTTTATTAGCAAGTAACTGCATGTGCGCTATCTGTTCTTCAAAGTCATTGCCTATTTGCGGTAACGACATATTTTGATGTTCGCTTGCGCCCTCTTTGGCAGTTAAGTTTTCTATTTGCGATTTCGCATTAATGGCTTCATCAAGCGGACTACTTTGTCTTTCTGTTGCAGAGGCTGACTTAACCTCATTATCTGTGGTTGCTATGGCGTTGTTTACTTCGTTACTTTTGCCTTTAATTAAGTGATTAACTAAAGGACGCACGCCAAATAAAATCAGCAATAAACTAATTAAAGTACCAACAATATAACGGGCATACTCTTTAAGCTCTGGCATTTGCCACCACTCAAGGCCTTCACCTGGGGCAAGTATTTTTTGTTCTACAAAGGCAAAGCTAGTTATGTTGAATTGATCGCCGCGTGCGTCGTTAAACCCCGTGGCTTTTTTTACCATTTCACCTAATGAAGCGAGCTTTTCTTCACTCCAGCCATCAGCAGTGCCTGCTACTTGCTCATTAATAAGTACCGATAAGCTCATGTTTTTAATTCGGCCTACTTCAAATTGGGTGTGAGTGACTGAGCGGCCATTTTCAAACTGTCGCTTGCTCTCACTTCGTTGTGAAGTACGCTCGTTGTTTTCATCTTCAGCTTGTTCATTGGGCACTGGTGGCTCATTAGCTAAAGAACCCGGAATGCCCGCCGCCAGCTGATCCATGGTGCTATCAGATTTAATAAACTCTTGTGTTAATACATTTTGTGGGTCAACCATTTCACGGGTTTCTTCTACCACGCTAAAGTCAACATCACTTGAAACCTGAATTCTAAAATTACCTTCACCCAAAATTGGCAACAACATTATAGAGGCGCGTTGCTCTATATTGCGTTCAACTTTTTCAATAAAGGCGAGTTTTTTATCGGTTTCTTTACCCACTGGCGTAGTATCGAATAAATCGCCACTGAGTAATTTACCGCGCTGATCCACCACCGACACAGAACGAGAATCAAGCCCTGGCACACTGCCAATAATCAGTGCAATAATGGCTTCCACTTGTTCCGGTTTAAGCTCATGGCCTGGCGCTAAATCAACCATCACAGACGCTGCAGTTTTTTGCTCAGTACGACCAACAAACAAGCTGCGCTTGGGAACTGCTAGATGCACGCGCGCATTGCGAATACCTTGCATGTTAATAATGGTGCGCGCCAGCTCACCTTCTAAGGCATGCTGGTATTGCATAGATTCGATAAATTGACTGGTGCCCATAGACACTTTATCGCTAATATTTTCAATTCCCTCAGGCATAGAGGCTTTTATTCCTCTGGCCGCAAGCGTGATACGTGCATCCGCCAGCTTTTCTTGAGGAACCAAAATATTGCCGCTATCGGTATCAATGCGAAAAGTGATTTGCTCTTTATCTAAAATCTCTAAAATATTGGCTTTATCGTAGCTTTCTTGGTTACCGTAGAGCGGCACGTAGTTTTTAGCCGATGTCCATAAAATAAGGACTATGGTTGCCGCTACTAATGTCGCTAGTAGAGCAATGGTCGCGACACTTCTGTCACCTGAGCTGCCAAAATTTAATTTATTTGAGAGATTAACCACTCTTTCTTTTAGGTTACTCTCATTTTGCTCAGGTACTTTTGTTAATTCTCCTTTCATATCAGCCTCTACAGTGACATGCGCATGACATCATCAATGCCATTGAGCACTTTATTGCGCATTTCCATTAGCATAGAAAAACTAAGCCCTGCTTTTTGACTGGCAATCATCGCCCCTACTACGTCTTCACTTTCACCGGTATCAACGGCTTTTACCATCTCACCAGCTATATTTTGTTGGGCGTTGATAGAGCGAATAACATGCTTAAAATCTTCACTAATATTTACATTTTGATTACTGATAGCAGCCGGCTCTATACTTTCTGGACCTGCAATTTTTTGCATGTCCATCATTTTGCCCAGCATCATTTGTTGACTTTCAATTGGCGACATTTTATTTTTCCTTCAAATTATGCAATTGCATCAATATCAATACCGCATTCACGCATGGCGGCAATTTTGTATCTTAATGCTCGGGTAGTTACCCCAAGCGCCTGTGCTGTTTGGGTACGATGCCCTTTAAATCGACTCAACAAACTGTATATGTAATCAAATTCTGCCTGCTTTTTATTTTCTTTTAACTGGGTGGCACAATAAGCTGCCGCCGCCGGTGAGCATTGCGGTAAATTTAAGTCTTCAACCTGAATCTCTGCCCCTCTGGCCATCACTAAGGCGCGTTGGATTACGTTTTCAATTTCACGCACATTCCCTGGCCAGTTGTAACAAAGCATCACATCTTCTGCTTGTTTACTAATGTGAAACTCAGAGTTGCCATATTTTTTGATAAAGTGATAAGCCAATGGGATGATGTCATCAACACGATCCCGAAGTGCTGGCCAACTAAGTGGTAATACATCTAAACGATAAAATAAATCTTCACGAAAAGCGCCTTGCTCAACCTGTTCACGCAGTACGCGGTTGGAGGCAGCAATAATGCGTATATCTAAATTGATTTTTTGATGACTACCCAGTCTTTCAACTTCGCGCTCTTGCAATACGCGCAGTAACTTAGCTTGTAAATCGAGCGGTAGTTCAGTAATTTCATCGAGTAAAATAGTACCGCCATTGGCTAATTCAAATTTGCCTGGCTGGGTATTTACAGCGCCGGTAAACGCACCTTTATTAAATCCAAATAACATGGCTTCGAGCATATTTTCTGGGATAGCAGCACAGTTAACTGCAATAAATGGCTTATCTTTGCGATCTGAAGCTTTATGAATAAAGTGCGCGAGCTTCTCTTTACCTGTTCCAGACTCGCCGGTGATTAACACCCCTGCTGAGGTATGTGCAGCGCGGTTGGCTAAACGTAATACTTGCTGTGATTTAGTAGAAACAGCGATTAAATCTTCAAACCCATGCTTCATTGAATCAGTGTTTCTGATTGTTTTTTTAAGCTGCTCAGCAAAGAAAGGTTTTAAGAGATAATCAACAGCACCACCGGTATTAATTGTTTTTGAAGCAATTTCACTTTGCGATGAATCCACTAAAGTCACAATTTGTGAGGTTGGGCATGTTTTGCGCAGTAATTTTACTAATTCAACAAGCTCGAGTTGTTGAGTATCAGCATCAACAAACACGAGTTCCGGTTTACTAATAAGACAGTGACTAACCGCATCGCTGATGGAGTTTGTATGCAAAAACTTAAAATTTTCGGCAAATACAACTTGCTGAATTTCAGGCGTTGGCTGTTGTTCACTGATCCATAAGAGGTATCTTTGACTCATATAATTCCCTTACGATGCAATTAACTTGAGTGTCTGAAAAGACGAACTAAAACACGGCGATTAGACGATGCGCCCTGCTTTGAATTTTTAATAATGGGGTAGCGTTGACCATGCGCTCTCACTTCTAACATGTCTTTGGGTAAACCAAATTCAATGAGTCTTGAAGCTACGTCATCCGCTCTTTCTTTTGAAAGCAGCCGATTAGATAGCGGCGAGCCTGTATTATCGGTGTGGCCATCCACAAATACTTTACTAACGCGATTGTCTAAAGAAATATAACGCACTAAATCCTTTAGAAATTTTAAGTCTTTTTCAGCTGTTACCGTGCGCTGCCCGCTGGCAAACTGTAACTGATGATCACGTGCTTGCTCCCAAGAAAGCGGAGAAAGGTTACTTAAACACTGTTGATAATCTGCAACTATTTCATCGCTATGGGTATTGGTAAACGTTAGGCGCAACTGCTCATCTTTAAAGCTGACTAAAGTGTCTAACCAACCACCTTGCTTAATTAAACGAAGTAAAGCGCTTACATCCGCTGAAAATTGCACTTTATTGTCTTCGATATCTGTTGATGTGAAGTTAAGTGGGGTGAGTACTGTATTTGCTGATTGCCAATCGGCTTTGCGTGATGAAACGTGCAAACGGGTTATTGGCTTATCTTTTAAAAGCCAAGTAAACACAAGTTGTTGCTGCTGTGCTGGCACGGTTTTAACTTCAAGCAACGCATAATTTTCAAAGCGCTGTTGTAGCGAACAAGCGAAAGAATCGCCCTTAACAGTCCAAGTCGAGTTTTCATAACTTTGGACCAGATTTTGTTCTGCAGCCTGCCCTGATTGCGTCAAAAATAATGCACAAGGAAGTGCAAATTTAATAATGTTAGGAAATCCGTTCATGAGTATTCCGTATAAGTTTAGAGAACAATTAAGTTTTTTAAATGAATAGCGAAATACAACAAATACAAACAAGGTATTAATTAATATCACTAAGTTAATGTAACCCCACGATCGTAGCGATTGCCTTAGACTGGAAGCTTTGCGTCCTATGCTTTCGCATAGTTTGCCATTTAATTTACTTATGCATTGTTTTTTACCAACATAAAAACTAGTAACTATGTATAATAAAAACAATAGACTATAGTTAAATAGAATTAATTGCAAATATTACTTACAAAATTCATGCTAAGTTCATTTTATAGATGAAATCTAACTAATTATCCCAACGATCCGAGTATATCAACACGAATGGTATCTGGAATTTCATTATAAGAAAGAACTACTAAGCTGCCTTTAGTAAAGGTTTTGGCGTAACGTGCCAGCAAGGGTCGTAACTGTGGCACCACAATTAATGTAGGTGTTACCCCTCTTGATTTCATATCTTCGACAATCAGTGGCATAGTGCGTTGAAATTGGCCTAGTAAATTAGGGTCAACCGCAAAACTATCCAGTACAACTTTGCCTGCTTGCATCGCTTGGTCGAGTGAGCTTTGTAAGGTACTTTCTAGTTTTTCATCTAAGCTATAAGCACTGAGTTCATCACGATTACCCATTACCTGTTTTACTAATACTTTTTGCAAAGCACAGCGCACATCTGAAACCAGTAGAATAGGATCTTTAGTTACCTCAACACTGTCTATTAAAGTGCCTGCAATGGTGACAATATCTTTAATGCTAATGTGCTCTTTAAGCAATAAACGAATGACTTTAAGCTGCAAGTTAGTGGGTAAGGCTTTTTCGAAGGTTTCCGCTAAGCTAGGTGAAATCTCTTTTAAACGCTCATTGAGTTTTTGTACATCCTCATAACTGAATAGCTCATCTAAATGCTCTTTGATCACCTTACCAGTGTGTGTGGCAATAATGGTGCCTAAATCTACCACCGAGTAGCCCATATTCAACGCTTGGGTTTTGCTGTCATCTTTTATCCATACAGCTTCAAGCCCATAAGCAGGGTCGGTGGTTATTTCACCATCTAGCGAGCCATATACATCCCCGGTATTTAACGCCAGTAACTCTTTGGCATTCACATTGGCACTGGCAATGGGGACACCCGCTAAGTTTACTTTGTATTCTTGTGGATTTAGTTTCAGGTTATCTTTTATTCTGATCTCCGGTAATAAAAACCCAAGTTGTTCAGAGAGATTTTTACGCACACCTCTTAAGGTTTTTACCAGCTCTTCCCCTTTGTCTTTATCAGCTAAATAAACCAAACGAAAGCCAAGCTCAACCGACAGCTTATCAACATGAGAAATATCTCCCCACTCTAAGTTAGCTTGTTGCTCACTTAAAATGGTGTCTGTCATCTGCTCTGCTTCAATTAAAGAGTTATCGGGGAGAGAGCGCTGCAATCGCCAAGCAACATAAAACAATGGCGCAGCAAATGCTAAAAAGGCGACAGTTGGCATCCCTGGCACAATACCAAGCGTGACCATGATTAAAGCGGCGGTAAAAATAACACGTGGAGAGGCAAGTAACTGCTTACCGACCGCTTCACTCACATCACCTTCATCGTTCATTCGCGTAACAATAATTGCAGCAGCAACGGCTAACAGCAACGAGGGGATTTGTGCAACTAAGCCATCACCTATGGTTAATAGGGCAAAACGTTGAAACGCTTCGGCTAAACTTAAACCATGTTGAAAAGCACCTATTGATACACCACCGAGTAGGTTAATCACTAAAATAATTAAACCGGCAATGGCATCACCGCGCACAAACTTTGAGGCACCATCCATAGAGCCATAAAAATCGGCTTCTTGGGCTATGGTGCTGCGTCGCTCTTTTGCTTGCTCAGGACCAATTAATCCAGCATTTAAATCGGCATCAATTGCCATTTGCTTACCAGGCATAGCATCTAAGGTAAAGCGAGCTGCCACCTCAGAAATACGCTCGCCCCCTTTGGTAATAACCACAAAGTTAATCACCATTAAAATAACAAACACCACAATACCGACTACATAGTTACCACCTATAACCACTTCACCAAACGCTTGGATAACTCGACCAGCGACATCAGAACCTTCATGGCCATGCAGTAATACTACCCGTGTTGAGGCAATATTTAGGGTTAAGCGCATCAAGGTGGCGACCAGCAAAATAGTTGGAAATACCGAAAAATCGAGCGGTTTTTTAGTAGACACAGCGACTAACAATACAATCACTGACAATACAATGTTGAAGGTAAATAATGCATCTAATAACCATCCTGGTAATGGCAAAATAACCATCGACAAAACAGCTAACAGCAAAATAGGAATAGCGGTGTAAGGTTGAGTAAAACTGCGCCAGTTCAAATTATAACTCCAACTTCTAAGGTTTCTGTAAATTTTTAGGGATTGTTAATTCAGGTAAGGCTGCGGGTGCTTGCCCACGTCCTTGCTTATATGCTTTTAGTTGCAATACGTATGTCAGTACATAGGCAACCGCACTGTATAAGCCGTTAGGCACTTCTTGGTCGACCCGGGTCGAGAAATAAATAGCCCGTGCCAATGCAGGGATTTCTATAATTTCTTTGTTATTCATACGGGCCACTTCGCGTATTCTCAGCGCCATTTCATCTACGCCTTTAGCGACAACATAAGGGGCTTTAGCTGCCTCTTCACTGTACTTTATTGCTACAGCATAATGAGTAGGATTGGTCACTATCACATCGGCAGTGGGAACGCGCTCTTCAATTTTTCGGTTTGATTGCTGATACTGTATTTGCCTAATTTTATTTTTAATTTCAGGGCTACCGTCAGAAGATTTACGCTCTTCTTTTACCTCTTGTTGGGTCATTTTTATTTTATCGGCAATCTGTTTCTGCTGAAAAGGCACATCAATAACAGCAATAAAAAGTAACAAAGTCACCGTGATCATTAATGATAAAAATAACAGTTCAATACCTTGGCCTATCGCCACTTTAATATCTAAGTTTTGTAATACCATCAGCTGCATCCACAGCTTGGTTAAAAAGGTATATAAGCAAATCGCCAGTAAGGTTATTTTTAATATCGATTTAAGCAGCTCAACTAACGACTGTTTACCAAACATTTTGCCTAACCCGGTTAATGGGTTGAGCTTGCTCATTTTTAGTGCGACCAGTTTTTTTGAAAACACAAACCCACCCGGTAAACAACCAGTGATCCACATTGCGCAAAAGCTTAATAATAAAAACGGCGTAAGGGTCGACAGCATGTTCATAATGGCGTCGCCCAGCGCGATGGGCATCATTTTTTTGTTATTTATAATTGTGTGATCCAGCACCATGGTGCTGTTCATTAAGTTAACAAATAAGCTGTAAAATAAATTGGCAAACCACAATAGCCCAGCAATACTAACCATTAATAAAATAGCGGTGTTAAGCTCTTTTGAGCGCGCAACTTGGCCGTCTTCTTTGGCTTTTTTTAGCCGTTTTTCTGTGGGCTGTTCTGTTTTTTCTTGCGAGCTATTTTCAGACATATCGCTACCTCATCGCCTGTGCAAAGGTTGTTAGCACATAATACGTTAGCCTTGAAAATGCGCTTCCGGTGTACTCTAAGGTCATAAATACACAGAAAAAGCCCATCAACAGCGACATAGGAAAACCCAATACAAAAATATTCAATGACGGCGCTGCTCTGCTTGCTACACCAAAGGTTAAGTTAACCAATAACATGGCGACTATCCCTGGTAGCGAAAGCAGTAAAGCAGAGGAAAACATCCACGCAAATAGCATAATGATCGATTGAATATCAAACTCATAAATACTGCGCCCAATCGGAAAACTATGAAAACTCTCCACCATAACTTGTAGAGTTATCAGGTGGCCATCAACAGCAAAAAATAATAAGGCACACATAATCCAAAATAATTGCCCCAATAATGCCACTTGGTTACCACTGCCTGGGTCCATAACAAGCGCCATCGACAAACCCATTTGCATGGATAAAATCAGCCCTATCATCGCCATCACTTCAAACAAGATGCGCAGTGATAGCCCCATCATTACCCCAAAAATGATTTGTTCGAACGTTAAAATGACCGCATCCAAAGAAAATAAGTCAATAGCAGGCGCAAGTGGTAACTGCGGAGCAACTAAAAAAGCCAACATCATAGACACTAAAATACGTGAGCGCGGCGTTACCGCCGGATTATCAAATACCGGCATAGACCATAAAAGTGCAGAAAAACGCACAAATGGCCACCAAAGCGTGCCCATCCAGCTGACTAAATCAGTAGACGTTAAAGAGAGTAATGAGCTCAACCAAATACCCCAGGTAACATAAATTTGAGCTTATCAAACCAATCAATCAAAATTTGTAGCATCCAATGCCCCGCAAACACCACCATTAATAAGGTTAATAACATGCGTGGTAAGAACGTTAGGGTTTGCTCTTGGATAGAAGTAGCCCCTTGAATAATGGCGACCACAATACCCAACAATAACCCGGGTACAATAAGCACTAAAATGAGCTTGATAATGGTATAAACCGCGCTTGAAATAAGCTCTACCGACATTTCTGGGGTCATGGTGACATTCCAAATGTAGCCGCCAGTGTACCCGCTATCATTGACCAGCCATCGGCAAGTACAAATACCATGAGCTTAAACGGTAAACTAATGATCAGCGGCGATAGCATCATCATACCCATAGACATCAATACACTACTGACCACTAAGTCAATAATTAAAAAAGGAATAAACAACATAAAGCCAATTTGAAAAGCGGTAGTAAGCTCACTTAATACAAACGCAGGCATTAACACTTCAAACGGAATTTCTTCGGCGGTGAGTGTCGTTGGCTCATTGGCAATTAGCAGCACTTGGCGCAACTCACTTTCACGGGTTTGTCTGAGCATAAAAGCACGTAAAGGCTTTTCAGCGGTGAGTAAAGCGTCTTCTAATCCTATGGTTTGCTGTTGAAAAGGCGTATATGCGTTTTGATAAATATCTTGCCAAACCGGTCGCATAATCAACATGGTGAGCATCAGTGAGATGCCAATTAAAATTTTATTCGGCGGGCTTTGTTGTAACCCCATTGCTTGGCGTAAAATCGCCAATACAATGATAATCCTAGTAAAAGACGTTAAAACCATTAATAGCGCAGGTAATAAGCTCAATACCGTCATTAACAAAAGTATTTGCAGTTTAACGCTATAGTCTTGTCCGTCGGCCGTATCTTTTAGCGAAAACAGCGTAAGTTCTTCTGCATTTAGCCAGCTTGGTATAAACAACATGATCAACAGTAGGCTAACTTTAAAAATTACGCGTTTATTCATTTTTTTACTGATCCTTTGCGGTATCTGTTTGAGCAAATTTCAAACCATACTGCCCTTCAACCATCACGACTTCTGCTTTAGCAAAAAACACCCCATTCACTTTTACATCAAGCGCTTCGCCGGCTACTTTATCTAGTTTAAGCACGTCGCCTTCTTTGGCTTGGCTAAGCTCGCCTAAGGTAATTTCGGTACTTGCAACTTCAAGAGTCACTAACAAAGGAACGTCTTGAAAAAATGACATATTGCCTTCGTTCTTTTTATCAGCAGATTTATCATCAAATCCATCAAAAGCATCCAGCTCTAAGCCCGCTAAGGCGCTATCAAGGTTTTCGTTCATAATTTAATTACTCGTTGTATTGTTTGATAATTGTGTTATTTGAAATGCTAAGCCAGCCTCTTGCTCAACGACTTGGCCTTTAAATATTTGTTTATGCCCTAGGTTAAATAGCGCCGCTTCATTAAGCTCAATCGGTAATACACCACCAGCAACACAGGCTTTCAGTTGTTTTAATGTGACTTTTTTCTTCGCCATTTCAATCTGGCCTTGCACTGCAAACTGTGTCCACATATCGGTATTGAGTGTGTCGCTACTTGCTGGGTCTTGCTCGCTATCGGCTGCGCAAAAAAAGCTAATTGGTAGCCATAAAAACCAACTTATTACTTGGGTTTCTAATATAAACCGCACTTTAAAAGCTAAATATTGCAATGCTTCTGGTAAAGCATGTGATTTTTGTATTTCACCTAATAGCGCAGAGCGTTCTCTAAATAATAAGCCCTGAATACCTTGCACTTGGCGTTGTAATAAACGGCCACAAATACGGCTCTCTGTTGCACTCAATTCATTCGTGGTAGGCGAGTAATCGTGGCTTGAATTATCTGAATTATTGAATTGCCCGCCTAAACATAAATCAGCTGTTTTATGAGCACTTTGAAAATCAAGCGCTAAGAAAGCTTCGCCTTGAGTGGGTGCAAATAAAGGACAGGCAAGAAATATTCTAGGCGATTCTTTAAACCAACTATTAATAGTTGAATGCGAACAAGGCGAAATTTCTACATCAAAGCGGCTGTCGTTAAATAATTGGGCAAGTTCTAACTCCAATGCTTTACGAATATTGACGTTTATTTGCGCTGCTTTTTGCTGCGCGTGTTCGTAGGCTCTTTGCTCTAGCGTTAGTGCAAATGGAGTAATATGCTCAGAATCTTTCGCTTTAATTAACTTTGCCTTAGCGCTTAACGTTTTACTCATATCACTGTCTTTCCTGATTCATTTCTATGTTGTCTATGCATTGGTTTTTTTTGCTTTTTTTAATTGGGCTTGTAACTGTAAATGATTAACAATATCGCTGCGTAAGCGCTCATTTTTACTTATCCACTCAACCCCTAAAAACACTAACTTGTCACTTACTTCGCGGCGGTACGTTACCTTGCCAGTCAATCGATTGGCTTTATCAAAAACCACAATAAATTTGTCAGGAATAGCCTTTTCAGCAGGGACTAATAAACCCACACCTCCTACGCTAATGTCTTTTGCAACGCCATGACAAAGTGGAATATCAATAAAGCAGCGGCGAAGTAACTGTACGCCCACCCCGCCAAGCTGAACTGACTCTGGCTCGTAATTATCTTTGAGGTTTAAATTCCATCTTTTGTAACTTCGTTTAGTTTCTGATTGGTTACTCATAATTCTCTTCAAGGCGTAGCACAGGTTTATTAGCAATTGCCGCACTGGCAGATTTTTTTACTGGGTTATTAATATTGCTATCATCAAACAACTGATTAAATTTTCCCTCTGCATCTTTAGTTAAAATAAGTAGTTCAACCCGTCTGTTTTCACTGGCTTTTTGGTTTTCTTTGTTCAGTGGTCGATTAGAGGAGAATGCATTTACTTGCAACACTTGGCTTGATGGCATTCCGCCCATGGTCATCACTTTTCTGGCCTGTTGCGCCCTATCGCCAGAAATATCCCAATTACGAGAGCTACCATCAATAAACAGGCTGGCGTCGCTGTGCCCAGAAATAATGATTTTGTTATTGATGTCTTTTACTAAGCCGCCAAGGTATAAAAACAGATCTTCAAAAAACGGAGTCATTTGCGACTTTGAGCGTTCAAACATTTGATGATGTTTGTCATCTCTAATAATCACTCTTAGCCCTAAAGGCACTTCTTCAACTAATAAGTTATTTTTTAATAACTCTTCTTTACTAAGTTCATCAATGCTTTCAAGTAATAAACTCAGCTCAGATGAGGCTTCAAATTGGCTATCAATGGCTGAATTTAACTTCTCGCCTTGTCCTGCTTTAGGCTCAACGGTGCCATCGGGCACTTGTAACACTTCACTGATTCCTGGCCTTGGAGAGTCCGGCGGCGTAATTCCCGACTCTAAGTGCTTAATTACTGAAGGAGACCCACCTAAATCAACGGGAAATGGGCTGTTTTGAGGGTCAAAAATAGCAGGGCCACCATCAAAAATTGAGTGAGTTCGCATGTAGTGTGCAATTTCTTCACGCTCAGATTCATTGGTGATCGCCATAATCCACATCACCATAAAAAACGCCATCATCGCCAAAGTAAAGTCGGCAAAGGCGACTTTCCAAGCACCACCATGAGGCTTTTCGGTTGCTCTTCGACGTGAGCGTTTGATGATGATTTCTTGATTTTTGTTTTCCATCATTAAGCCGCCTTGTTAGTGATCCACTCTTCCATGGTGGTAAAGGTCGGTTTAATTTCTTCGTTAATTAATTTTCTACCTGAGTCGGTCGCTACAATTGGCACGTGGCCCTTGGCATGAGCGACTAACATGGCACGCACACACTCAAACATTGCCACTTGTTTTTTTACATACTGCTCCATCGCAGAAGCAAGCGGTGCAATTAAACAGTAACAAGCAAAAATACCAATAAAAGTACCCACCAACGCCGCGGCTACATGGTAGCCAATTTCACTTAAAGGTCCATCAAGGTGCTGCATAGTAATAATAATGCCGCCAACCGCTGCTAAAATACCAAAACCAGGCATAGCTTCAGCTATATTAGCCAGTGAATGAGAAGGCTTAAGACGCTGTTCTTCAATGGTGTAAATCTCTTGCTCTAACATGGCATCAAAGTCATGCGAGTTGATTTTTCCCATACTAAATAAACGCAAGTTATCGCAAATAAAAGTTACTAGCTGAGGGAACTCATACACCTTTGGGTAAGCAAGAAAAATAGAACTAGTTTCTGGGTTTTCAACATGCTCATCCAACCCCTTTATACCTTTCACTCTGGCTAAATCTAATAAAGAGTAAATAACCAGTAGTAAGTCATGGTAAAGCTCAGACGTATCGGTTCCTTTACCACTAATAAATTGATACTTTAATTGCGATAACATTTCTGTCAGTACATATTTTGAATTACCCACAATTAGCGCCCCTAAGCCTGCGCCAAAAATAATTAAAAACTCGTATGGCTGCCACATAGTGGCGATGTTGCCGCCCGCAAACGCAAAACCACCTAATACTGTTGCAAGTACTACTATTAAACCTATAACTCTTTGCATTCTTTATTCCTTAGGTATTAGATTTTTTGAAGCGTTTGTGTGAGCGCTTCAAGTGCTTGTTTATGAAGTTGGCAAACACGTGCCTCGGTTAAATCGAGTGTTAATGCTATTTCTTTCATATTCATTTCGTGCATGTAATACAATTGTAAGAGCAGCTTTTCTCGGGTATTGAGCTTGCTCATGGCCGCTTTTAGCGTAGCTGCTGTCTCTTCTTTGTCGTGTGTATGGGCACTGGTAAGCGCTAAATTAGGGTTAGCTTCTAATAGCGCTTCAAGGCTATCAAATGCCTCGGCTTGCTCACTGTAGTGCAGTTGAATAAGCTCTTTATGGCTTATGCCTAATGCTTCACACATTTCGGTGTCTGTTGCATCACGACCAAGCTGCTTTTGAAGTGAGCGGCTCATATCACGAAGCTGATGAGACTGCTGCCTTAGTTGACGCGGTCGCCAATCAACACGTCGAAATTCATCTAGCATGGCTCCACGAATACGCTTAAACGCAAATGCAGCAAACTTTTCATCTAAGTCGCGGCCATAGCGACGAATAGACGACAGCAAGGCAATAATGCCTATTTGATAAATATCATCGTTATCAACAATAACGCCTACTTGAGTGCGCATATGCGCAGCCGCTCTATTAACTAAAAAAGAGTACTGCGATAATAGTTGCGTCTCTTTTTGCGGTGTGAACGTCACTGGCGGCTCGGTAACTAGCTCGCCCCACTCCTCTTGCAGCATCATAGCGATAGCCTATTGAATAAAGACATTCGTAATGAGTACATTATCTAGACGAACCGAAACCGCATTCGCTAAAACCAAATTAAACTGCTCGAGTAAGTCTTTTTGAACCGCATCGATATCCTTAAAAACAGCTTTTGCTTGGCTATGGCTCATGTTGGCAAACTGTTTTACCAGTACATTTCTCACTAGCGGCTCCATGGCCTCTGTTCCTGTGTTGTAAACTGATGGCGAAGTAACAAGTACCAAGTCGAGCACCAAATAACGGGCAATTGAGTCATCTGATACGCTTATAATAAAGCGCTCCATTTCGTGATATTCAACTTTACTAATGTCAGCTTGTTTACTCTCTTGAGATGAGTCACTGTCGTTAAAAAACTGTCCCGCAAAAAATGCAGCCGCAATAAGTGCTAATACGGTTAGGGCTATTATTATTTTTTTCACTTTTATCTCTCTTAATCCAAGGTAGTTATACTAATAAATCTAACCAATCTAATGGCGATTTTGCTGAGTGAGTGCTGGCTGTATCACTATGGGAGGGCGACTCGGTTTGATTATTTGCAATCTCGTTATTTTCAAGCTGCTGTTGCGACTGCTGCTGTTTATCACTTAAATTAACATCCACTGTGGTGGATGAGTTTTGTGATAATGACTGACGCAACTGATCTAAAGTTTGTGCTATAGCATCTCTCACCTGCGCATTACTCGTAGTTAAACTGACTGAGGTTTTATCACCTTCAATATTTATCGATATTTCAATACTGCCTAAATTAGGAGGATCTAATCTAATTTGCGCGCGTTGTAGTTGTTGGCCTATTTGCAGTTTTACCTTGTCGCCAAGTACATGTAATAAGCGCTGCCCCCATTCACTGGGAGCCTCTTTTAATTTTTCTTTATGCCACTCAAAGCTCTCTGGCGCGGGTGCGGACGCTGAAAATGCATTCACTAATGTTGATTTTTGACCCGTACTCTCGCGACTTTCTGTAAAGACCATTTTCGATTGCGCACTTTGTGACAATGCCGCAAGCTCAAGTTTGCTCAGCGACACACTCGGTTGTATGGCTACTTGCTCACTGGTTAGGCTACTTGATTGCGCTTGTGCATAAGTGTTCAGCACTACCGAAGGTTGATTTAATCGATTCAAAAGCGCTTGCGAGTATAGTGTTTGTGGTGCTTTGTCTACTTCGAGTGTATTTAATTCTTTATTAACTACTGCATTTGCTGGCGTTACATTTATGGCCGCAGTAGGCGCAGTCGTGGTGGCTATGTTCATTGCAATGTTTTGCACAGGCGTAGTTTTAGCAGGCTCTTGAGTTACAAAGCTGTCTTCGCTCTGAGTCTCTAAATGCGTGGTCTGCAGCTGTTCATTAGCCACAAGCTGTGCTGTTGGTGTTTCCTCAGCCATTACTTCGCTATCTACACCAAGGTTACTATTTGGATTTAGTAAGGTTTTGACAGGCGCGCTTATTTTATTGGTATCAAGATTATAATTTGCGGTGCTAAAAAAATACGGATTTATTATTTCTTGTGTTTCTGCACTGGCATCTTCTTGCGCTAGTTGTTCTGAACTTTCTTGAGGTTGTTCACCTTGCACATTTTGCTGTTTTGTTTGCTGTTGCTTTGAAGAAAGCGTAAACGGCTCAAGCTCGCTCTGTAGTTCTTGCGCATCTGCAGGCGTACTACTTTTTAATATGGTTGGTTTATTAGTGGCACTGCCAAAGTCAGTCTTTGTCGCCATAGTATTTGCTTGGATACTCATAATGACAGTCCTTGTTGTACTTTTTCATATGCCAGTAAGCCTTCTTTATCCTCTTGATGGCGCTGCATTTGCACTTTGATAGCTGCTTGCTTTTGACTAACCAGCTCAATTAAGTCCGCGTAGCGTGCTTTTAGATTGTCTTGTTCAGTTTTCATTGAACTAAACCAAGGCATACTTTGTAACTGTGTATAAAGCGCAAGTAACTGCTTATCGGCTGCTTTAACTTGATACCAATTACTCTCATGGATAGCATCTTCCATGGTGCTAAGTAATTGTTCCATTTTTTGCGCTGCGTATTTTTGAGAGTGTTCCATTAGCAATACTAAATTCATTATAAGTTCATATTTCTTTTAGCAAAAAGCAAGCCAGCTTTAAGTTGTTGTTTTATATTAATAAATAAAATAAAAACCCAAAAAGGCGGAAGCGGAACTTCCACCTCGGAAGGAAGTGATGTGCTATTAATAATAAATAGAAAGATTATTTAAGCAGTAGAGGAAGTAAAAAAATAGCCGTGTTAAAAATGAAAAAACCAGCTAAGGGTAGCTGGTTCTAATACGTTTATTGTGTGCCTAACCCTTGCCACCCTTCTTGCAGGTTGTTCATCACCACACGGGTGGAATCAATATAGCTCAAGTCGTTTTTTATACTCGCTTGCAATAACGCTTGCCCACAATGCTGATAAAGGTTTTGCATGTTTTGCGCTACTTCACCGCCTTTTTCAAGGTCTAATGAGGCCTCAAGCCCGCCTAAAATGCGCATTAGCTTTTCAATACTTTCGGCTTTTTTATCATGTCTTTTTTGTTTTATATGGCCGGTTACTCTTTCAAGCTCATCCGAAAAACCATCAAATAACATTAATACCAGTTTATGAATATCAGCACTGGCCGCTTTTGCATCTACCGATGTGCTTTTATAGGCTGAAAAGCCATCATTTAAATCTAACATCTATGTTTAGCCTCCAAATTGACCCATTGTAGATTCTAATTGCGCAATAGTCTGTTGCATTTGTGTAAACTGCGACAAGTAACGTTGGTACACTTGCTCCATCGACACTTCATGATCTTTTTGTTGCCTAGTGACTATATTTAAGCTCGCCTGCAATGATTGCTTTTTATCCGTCATCAAACCATAGCTTTTAGTGAAAGGCTCTACGCGGGTTTCCAGCTTAGATAACAACCCGTTTTCACCTGTGAGCATGCTGGTTAACTGCTCAGGATTAGTCGCCATGGCTTCTTCAAGTTTTTTATTATCTATTTTTAAGTTACCGCTACGATCAAACTCAATACCCACAGAGAACAAGGTTTTACCTTCAAACGTACCCTGAAAATCGTTACGTAAAGAGCGAGCAAGGCCGGCAGCCATATTATCTCTTTTTAAGTACTGGTTACTGGTAATGCCATTGGTGAGCGAATTAAATTTATCTACAAAACTTTGGATGTTTTCTTTAGAGCTTTCTTGATCTTGGTTAATTGATATGTGAATTGGCTGATCGCCCGGCGACTGCGCCTGCGTTAAATCAATCGTCACCCCATCAATAACCGTATCGAGTTTATTACTGCTTGAAGTGATTGTCAGTGCTGAATTAGCCCCTAGCTTAACAATCGCATCTTGCGCTAAGGTTAAATCTTGTTTGTTTGTTATGGCATTGGTGATATCACTGCCATTGGCATCCGCAGCTGGAGTAAAACTCACACCCACCTGATTAGCAGCACCCGACTCAGCACTGGTTAAAGTTAAAAAGGTTTCTGTGCCAGAGCGCACAACAGAGGCTTTAACACCGCTATTATCAACATGCGAGTTGATAGCATTAGCAACATCAGTTAATGATGCATCAGCGCCAAGGCTTGCAAAATCAATACTAAACGCACTGCCTGCCAAATCAATGCTTAACTCACCATCAGTGGTTAAAGCTTTAGCCGGGTCAAAACTCAATGCCACTTGATGTGCTTGAGCTAATTGCTCGACAAATACATCGTACTCGCCGCTGGCTGCGGTGCCAGTTGCGCTCACGCCTAATGCCGATGGATTGCTCACTGTGGCTGTGTTGGAAAACAAGCTACTGGTGTCTTTTAAGCTAGCTTGTAAGTCATCAAAAAAGCTTGATAAATTACTTTTCAAGCTATCAAACGCCTTAATTTGATTGCTAAAAAGGCTACTTTTAGTACTTAATTGCTGATCTTTAGCGCTACGCTCAATTTGTGTATATTGTGAGGCTAATTGCCCAGGATTGATTCCTATTGCAGAGCTCATTTTAATCTCCAAGCATT
The DNA here is from genome assembly GCF_001661605.1 of Pseudoalteromonas sp. MQS005. NCBI lineage: Bacteria > Pseudomonadati > Pseudomonadota > Gammaproteobacteria > Alteromonadales > Pseudoalteromonadaceae > Pseudoalteromonas > Pseudoalteromonas sp. MQS005. Next base: position 70,244 of record NZ_LYRQ01000017.1, read on the forward strand.
TTAGTTATAAGCAAAAAAATCTAGGGTAAATATTTTTACTTATGACTATAAACAATAATAGCTACACCCTTAGGTGTAGCTATGCATACTTAATTGATTAATCACTATTAACGAAGTAGTGAACCAATCATTTGTGTTGTGCTGTTAGCTGTGCTCAGTACTGAAATACCTGAGTTCATTAGCAATTGTTGCTTAGTCATGTTTGATGTTTCAGCAGCAAAATCAGCGTCCATTAGCGTACCTACAGCAGCTTGAGTGTTTTGCTTCATGTTAGATACGTTAGTCATTGTATGGTCAAGACGGTTCATTGATGCACCAAGCGTTGAACGTGCAGTACCAATTTCGCCAACCAAAGTATCAACAAACGCAATCTGCGCTTGTGCTGTTGCAACGTCTGTAAATGCAGCAGCAGAACCAATGGCTGTTGTTACAGCACCTAACTGAGTAGAAATATCAACATTAAGGGTTTCAGCTGCACTTGAACCTACTTGGAAGTTAACCGCACCTGCACCAAACTTACCAGTAGCTGCTAAAAGTTTAGTGCCATCACCAAACGATGTGTTGTCCATGATGTTTGTAAGCTCAGTAGCTAGTGCTGTGTATTCTGCACTTTGTGCAGCCCACTCTTTTGCACCGTTTGTATCACTTGAACCTTGGGTAGCAAGTTCTTTCATGCGGTAAGCAATGTTAGTCATTTCATCAAACGCACCTTCAGCAGTTTGCATCATAGACATAGCGTTGTTACCGTTGTATAAACCAGCATCTTGACCACGTACCTGTGCGTTTAAGCGTGAAGCGATTTGTAGACCAGCTGCATCGTCTTTAGCAGAGTTAATTTTAAAACCAGAACCTAAACGCTCAAGTGCTGTAGATAAATCGTTGTTGCTACGACCAAGTTGGTTTTGGATTGACATTGAAGCCATGTTTGATTGAATTGATAAAGCCATGTTTATTTCCTCTTTAAATGAATAGCTAAAGTAATTAGTGAACCTAAATCACCTTCTAATAACTAAGAGCGACCATATTTTTAATTACCTAAACTTTTTTCTAATTATTTTTATATTTTTTAAATAATGTGCTCAAAGCGGGTAAAGCAGGCATTTTCG